>JAEXGM010000250.1 GCA_023450835.1 Bacillota bacterium
CCGATAAGTATCCTGTCAATGGTTTTGCCCTTCAGCCATTTGCCGATATCACATCGTTCCTGGTTCCACTGGTTAACGGTACCCTTAGGGGCAGACGGATGCATGCTGTTCCCCTTCTGGTCAAGGGCTCCGCTGTCTCTTAGAGTGGTGCCATCCGTACATATCAGATCCACAGATACATACCTGCCGTTTTCATTCTGGGGGTTAATCCAATAATTAAGACGCATATCTGAGGTCACCGGAATATCGACGTCAAATACCTTATAGTAACAGTAGGAAGAAGCGGTGCTGTTATCCGTACCTGCCACCATGAGGGAGGAGGTGCCGGAATGGCTTGTTTCGTTCGACCTGACAGAGCATTCGGGTGAGACTCCCGGAAGGTATCCGCTTATATTTAAAGCATTGTTATTATCTATGGAGTCAGGCCAGGCAGGCTGGGATTGGCCTGATTCAAGGCCGGTTCTGAGATAAGTATTGCCATACCCTTTATACTCCCGGTACAGTCTCAGAAAGGTGTAAGGGTCCACGACCTTCAGATTCATATTACTGTGGTCAGCCTGGTACTGGGCAACTCCGTCCGCCAGAATATCAGGGTCTGCCAATATGGTACGGAAAGCGTAGAAATGCTGGTCAGGGTTGGAGGAAATATAGTCATTCAATCCTTTTTCCACATAGGATTTGTTTTTAGGAGTATGTCCGTAGTTCAAATCAACCAGTTTCAGAAAGGGAGTTCCGTTCACATAGGCGCTGTCATAGCCATTGTTGACAAATACTCCGTCAGGAGCGAATTCGGTATATCTGCTTTGGATGCTGTTGGCCAGATTTGAGATATAATCGGTTATCACAAAACCGGCAATATCAAGGTCAAGCCGGTTAAACCAGCTCTTTGAATAACTTTGCCAGTTATCAAGGCTGGCAGTGGGAAGATACATGGGGTTTTGATAACCGGCACCATTGTCTCCCGATACAAAATAATCCTTTGAGGTAGCGGTAGCGTAGAGATAGTTATATACATTGGGAACTCTTTGGGATAGATTGGGCACCACGGACCAGGTCAGGGGTATTCTTCCGCGGCCATTTGCCTTATTCCAAAGGGCAGGCAGTTCGCCGGCAGACCAGGCGGCAGAATCAAAATCTCCCATGTATAACAACACATATCTGGTATCAGGAGAGTAGGCTTCATAATTATCGGTCCCTTTGCTGTTCTTTTGAACCAGAGTATCTAAAGGAACCTGGCTGTAAACAGAAGCATTGGCAAGTCCCATGATTCCGGGGGCATCGGCATCCAGCTGGGCGTTGTATTTAGAAGCCGCCTTTACGAAGCCCCATTCCGAATCGATAGCGGACATTCCGCCGTAATATGCCTGATCGGTATATTTTATATGCCAGGGAGCAAAGCCGCCTATTGTGATAATATTACCGCCTGCTTTTGTATACATGGCACTAAGTATGGTTTCAAGAGTTGCATTGTCCGTTCCAAGGGGCTGTGTGGGGTCATCATTCGGCAGATAACTTCCGCTCGGAACATTCGTACCGCCGGGGGCCAGATCAAAGAAAAACGCCTTGTTCATAATGTAATAATCCTGATTTATTACCATTCTGTTAAAAAAGTCATCTGTATACATCATTTTTCCCGAAGTATCCCTGTCTTTTGTCCAGGCATCCACCGCATATTGCATCAAGGTGCTGTTCACCTTGCCGGTATCAATATAATTTACCTTTGCCCAAAGGTAAGCATCACATTTTTTGCTGCCGGTGGACGATATAGAAGTTCCCCATATGGTTCCGGTCCCTGTGAATTTTCCGCTCAGGTCTTTTACCGCCAAAAAGCCCGGTAGTTGGTTATGCAGTTCAGTAAAAAGGCTGGCGGCAGACGTATCATATCTGACAGGGAGCAGATTTTCGACGCCGGCGACAGTAGCTGCCACATTGGAGGTGGAGGGTACGTTTTCATCCCAGAGTACAAGCCCTGAGAATTTTGATTGAAAAGGCTTTAAGAAGTCAGCGTAAAAGTCACTTACAGTTATTTTGGTCTTGCCGGATAGAATATTTCCGGATTGTGTTAATTGACCCAGCCAGAAAGTATCGGGATCAAAGCCTCTTGGCTTGGCAATTTCATCGCTTGCATAGAATTTGACGTACAAAAGAGGGCCGTCCCTGTTGATAATTCCCTGAGCGGCGGCTACCATTTTCATGTAATCATAGGCGTAGGCAGTCATGGTCTTCTTTACGATAGTCCGGTCTACGATATTTGCTGTGTTATTATCGAAGCTGTCCGCACCGGTGAATATTGTGTTATCGTTACTGGAGGAAAGCGAACAGCTTACGGTATTGTAGCTTCCGGATTCCCCGCCAGCACCTGCATTTTTGATGACCCAACGGTTAAAATATTTTACCGAACCTAAATATACTTTCATCCATTTCTCATTAGCGGAGGAAGTGGAGCACCAGTGTGTGGTCAGGCTGCCGTCCAGAGCCTTATCGGGAGTCTCTCCGTTACTGTTGGCATCCACGGCAGTTACTCCCGCATTGGAGGTAAGCAGATTGTCCTGCTCATATAATTCAAAGGAATTGATTCTTATAACGTTATTGCCGGCTATTTGATTGGGGGTGGTGATATATAATCGGAAATACCTTCCCGTGGCACCTGGCAGCAGTCTTTCCGTAGAAGCTGCACTGTTATCGGAGACGGTATCCACATCGGTAAAATTGCTGTTATCCGTACTGACCTGGAGTTTATAGGCCTTTGTATTGTAAGAGGCAGACTCCCCATTTGCCTGCGCATTTCTTACAATCCATTTTTTTATGGTTTTGGCGGAGCCAAGATCGACGGTCAGATACCGGCTGCCTGACAGGGTTGAACACCAGTGGGTGGTTATATCACCGTCAACAGCCTGGGCGGCAGTCTCTGTCCCACTGTTGGAATCCGTCGCAGCCGCTGTTTTTCCAAGGGCAATGTCATAATTTAATTCGAATTCGTTGATTCTTACAGTCAGGTCGGTTTCACCCTGGTTAGGGGTATTGACATTCAGCTTAATATACCTGCCGGAAGGGGTACTTTCAAGACTTCCCGCAGGATAAAAGCATTTTGGATTTGTCTGAAGATAATTGCCAAGGTCGTAGTAGTAATAGCTGTCGGAAGCAGCCTTTACAGTGTTTTCTGTTAAGCAGGATACCTGTAATGCACTAAAAAGCACACAGGCGGATAATCCGATACTTAAAATTTTTTTCCATTTCATAATAATAATATCCTTTCTGAAGCACCTCATATTTGACCGGGAATTTCCCAGGAACTTGTGTGAATTATGTTTTTCAATAATTCACACTAACAACTATACCTTTCCAACTTGCCGCATGTTTGTGCCGAGGATTTCGCAGACACAAACATGTGTGAAATGCCTTGCATTTCACGCTAACCACCATATGGCGTGCCTTAGCATGCATTCCAATCAAAAGTGGAAATTGTTTTTTAATTTCCACACTACTACCTGAGTGTAATATACTTTTCCGGTGATGAAAACTTAAAGAATTTATAAAAGATTAAATTAATGAGATAAAAAACCTTATTCTGAAAAGAACAGCATAACATCTTGACAAAAGGAAGAAATCAGCATAACATATATTCAAAACATAATATAAAGTTATGATAATAGTAATGAATAAGTTATGAAAAATAATAAATATTTTACGATTCAAAATATTATGCAGGGGCAGTGATACAATGGCGGTTAATGAAGGAAGGGGAGAAGTTTGAAAGAAAAACACTTTCAAATTACTTATTAAGGCAGTATCATGCAGACAGCAGACTGCAAACAGTCTGGAAACAGTCTGCGGCAAGCTTGTGATATGCAGGGAGGTATAAAAATGGAAGTAAGCCGTAATTCCAACACACCGATATACAGACAGGTGAAAGAGATTATTCTGAACAGGATTCAGAGCGGGGAATGGAAACAGGGAGATTTCATCCCTACGGAAACAGAATTATGTCAGGAGTTTCAGATAAGCCGGTTTCCTCTAAGGCAGGCAATGGATGAACTTTCAGCAGAAGGAATCTTACAAAGGCAAAGAGGAAAGGGAACAATAGTAGAAGCCGTCAGGCCAATCAGAAATGCAGGGAAAAGCAAAGTAATAGGAATTATCATGACAAACCTGACAGAGGGGGTAAATGGAAATATTTTAACCGGCTTTGAAAGAGAGGCACAGCTAAAGGATTATCTGATAATGGCAGGCTGTTCCGGAGACTCCAAAGAGAGGGAGAATGCGCTGATTGATAAAATGCTGGAACAAAAGGTGGCGGGAATTGTCCTGTTTAGCTGCAAGGATTCCGATATTTTAAAGAAACAGGAAGATATCCGCAACGCCGGAATCACACTGGTATTAATAGACCGTAATCCCGGTCTTACGGATGTGGATTATGTCGGTTCCGATAATATGGGCGGGACCTATATGGCAGTGCACCACCTGGCTTTGCAGGGATTCGAAAGAGTTATGTTTGTATCGGATGCAATGGGCATATCCTCTGTGAAGGAAAGGCTGGAGGGATACCAGCGGGCGGTGGCAGATTATCACCTGGAGTCGCTGGAATGTATTTGTGAAGATAAATATTTAATGAAGAAGCCAAAGGGAGAGCGGGAGCTGCTTTTGAAAAACCTGAATGAGGCGTTAATAAAACATCGAAGCCAGGGAACTATCGGAATATTTTGTATCAATGACTATGTGGCAATGAGATGTATAGAACTGTTGCATGATATGGGAATGGAAATCGGGAAGGATGCGGCGGTAATAGGCTATGACAATGCTCCTGAGAGCGGTTTCTTCAAGATACCCCTGACAACAGTAGAACAGAATGGGTTCCTGGTCGGACAGGGGGCGGCTGAAGTTGTGATATCAAAGCTGGAAGGCAAAAGCAAGCAGATTTATTATATGAAAATACCGGCACAGCTGGTAATTCGAGAGTCTTGCGGCGAAGTTTAAATAAAGGGTGAAGGAGAATACAGGAATGCTGTTTGGAAAGAAAACTAATATAAAAAATGCCATAAAGTTAAAAAGTTTATACAGCAGGCTTATATTATCCTATACATTTATCTCAGTATTCATTATTTTATCTCTGGCCGCATTACTTTACCAGAATTTTCAGAAGACTTCTCTTCAGGCAATAAAAATAAATACCATGGAAAGTCTCGGAAAGAGCATTAATCAGCTGGATATGATGCAGGACAGAATCTTTTCTCTGGGGCAGCAGTTATTAAAAAATGAGTCCTCCGTATTTAACGCTCTGTATGGAAATGAAGAGTTATCCCAGATTGAAGAAGCCCTTATTATAAGAAAGTTTTATAATATCATAGATTCGGATACCATTATAGATTCTATTTATCTGTATAATGCCGCAACAAAAGAAGATATCAGTACTTTTGGAGTAGAAAACAGAGACGCCATGAATCTGGCAATGCATAATTTATTAAAAAAGCATGATATTTATGGAGGGATTCAATACATACCGGGCAGAGTGGAGTATACGGATGCCAAGGGAGAAAAGAGGGAAAACAGAATAGTTTCTGTTGTTCTGACCCAAAGCGAGTACTATCCGGATTATAGCCTGGAAACAGTCGCCCCTGAGAAAGGGTATGATGTAAGTGCAATTATTATTAACCTAAAGGAGGACGCTATCAGCAGTACGGTAGCGGCATTGGACCGTTCTGTCATTTCCGATATCCTTCTGGTGGATAAGAAGTCCGATGTCCTTTATGATAATGCCCTGAACCGGTTCGGGAGAAATATTTCCGGAGATAAGACAATAACGGATATCAGAACTTCAGGAAGAACGGACGGAATGTTTACCGACAGCGTCAAAGGAGAGAAGTGCCTTATTGTTTATAAGACCATGGCAAGGAATAATTGGATACTAATAAATATTTACCGGTACAAAGATTTATTTCATGATTTGATTCAACTGAGGATTTTTGTTGTCAGCATTTGTATGGCCATATTATTATGCACCATCCTGCTGTCGATTTTTTCTGCCAGAACAATCTATTCTCCCCTTAACGCTCTTATTGTAAAAACAAAAAAGATGCAGGACAGCGACAGTGCTGATGCCGATATGAAAAATGAGGGTATTACAGAGATACAATACCTGGAGAATGCATTTACGGCAATGAAGAATCAGACAATACGTCTGGAGAACAGCGCGAAAGAAAATCTGTCCGTCATAAAGGAAGCCTTGCTTATAAAGGCAATGAAAGGACTGGATTTCTTTGAAGATACTCTGAAACAGAATTTTAACAGGCTCTTTCAGAATATTTTATTGGAGGAATCGGAGCTGGGATGTTATGTTATCGTAGTATTCTGTCTGGACAAGTACAATAAGACGCAGAATATACAATCGGAGCTGATGGAGGGCGGCGGCATGATATCCTCTTTTAAAACAGCGTTTTCTATTGAGATTGCACGGTTTTATCCATGTGAACCGGTAGAAAGCAGAGATAAGATGATGACCTACCTGATTAAAATCACAGGTCAGGAGAGGTTGACCGGAACGGCTATTCAGAAACTCCAGACAATTCACAATAATCTGCAAAAAGAGCTGGACTGCCAGATATCCTGCTCTGTGGGGATGTCCGTCAACAAAATAGAAGACCTTTACCAGTCCTATTCCAATGCAATGGAGCTGTTAAAATACCGCCTGGTATACGGATACGGCCTTTTCTATTACAATGAACTCCATAAGACTACTTCAATTGATGCTATCGTATCGGTAGAAAAAGAAAAAGAGCATCTGATGCAGATGATTAATCTGTGCAACAAAGAGGAAGCAGAAGCGGCAGTAAAAGAGATTATTGCCAATATATCCTCCTGCCAGTACGATTACATTATGCTTATCATAAACCAGATCATATTGGAGATTGTGAAAACAGCCCAGAAGTTTACGGGAGAAGACAAAGAGGAGTTTAATTTCAATAATTTATACAGTAATTTGAACCGGATAGATACATTGGAAGATATACAGTCTTTCCTGATACTCTATTGTAAAGCGGTTATCGGAAAGATTGAAGAGAAGAGAAAGAATTCCAGAAAGGAAATGATAGAGGAAGCAATAGAGTTTATGAAGCTCCACTATTATGAATACGAGATATCCGCCGAAAGACTGGCAGAAAAAGCCGGTATCACCTCAGGGTATTTTGGGAAGCTCTTTAATGAACATACCGGAAAGTCCGTAAACGAATATATTGTGCAGCTTAGGCTTGACAGCGCAAAGGAAATGCTGCTTCACACGGACATGATTATAAATGATATCGCAGCAGAGGTCGGTTTTAATAATGCCACTTATTTTATGACGGTATTTAAGAAAAACACAGGAATGACGCCAAACCAATATAGAAGAAATGAAATTCAAAGCTGAACAAGGGGTTGTTGTAAGAAGAAGCTCTGGGTCGGATGATTCGCCATCATGTACTGTTTGGCAGACATCCGGCCCAGAGCTTTCTTTTATAACAGTCTGCTTACCTGGCAGGAGAAGAAAAATCTTGTATTTATCCCGAAAAGAAAGCTTTTTTAAATATTTTAAGTATTGTTTTTCTAATATTTTTAAGCATTTCTAAATTGTTTGTCTAGGCAAAGAAAGTCTGAATAATTATACTGAGCAGGTAAGTTGCTGATCAGACAAATTACAGAAAAGACTGCCTTAAAAAATTGATAGAAAGAAGAAATGGTACATGAAATTAACGGAAAAGGGAAAGCACAAAAATAAAGCAGGGAAGAAAACAGGGAGTATCCTGATGGAGTTTATCACCAACTGGCAGCTGTATCTGATGGCGGTACCGGGATTTATATGGTTCCTGGCATTTAGCTACATACCCCTTTGCTGGCTTCAGATAGCTTTTAAAGATTACAATATTATGGATGGGGCATTTGGAAGTCCATTTTTAAAGGGAGATATCTTTGAGAACTTTAAGATATATTTTAAGTCCCAATATTTCTTTCGGACGACCTTTAATACTCTGTTTTTAAATACATTGTCGATTTTCTTTACGCTCCTTGCTTCTGTTACACTGGCCATCCTGTTAAATGAGGTGAGAATAAAATTCGTAAAGAAGATTTACCAGTCAGTAATTTTTATGCCTACTTTTTTATCGACCATAGTAGTTGCGGCTTTTTTATACTCCCTGTTGGGGGAGCAGTTCGGAGTGGTCAACTCGGTATTAAATTCTATGGGACTAAAAGATATTCATTGGTATAGCGTGGCCTGGTACTGGCCGATTATTTTAACCATTGTAGCCGTTTGGATGGGCGCCGGAAGCGGCAGTGTAATTTATCTGGCTTCTATTTCTTCCATCTCTCCGGAATTGTATGAGGCAGCTAAGATGGATGGAGCCAATAAGCGGCAGGAAATCTTTAATATAACGGTACCGCAGCTGATGCCTACTATGGTTATCCTGACAATTTTAAATATCGGAAATATCTTCAGAGGGAATTTCCAGTTGATTTATTCCATCGTAGGGAATAACGGACTCTTATTGCCTACCACAGATGTCATCGATACTTATGTTTTTAGAGGGCTCACTTTCGGAGGTACCTACGGGGAATCTACAGCGGTAGGTCTATACCAGTCTGTAATGGGATTTCTTGTTGTAATTCTGGCAAATAAGCTATCAAAGAAAATTGATGACTCTTATGGATTGTTCTAAGAAAGGCAGAAGATTATGAAAGCAAAAAAGAAACATGACAGTGACCGTTCCTTTTATATTTGGATCAATATTATTCTGATAGTGGTATCAATTGCCGCATTGATTCCTTTTTATCTGGTTATTGTAACTTCCTTTACCAATGAAGGATACATCATGCTCCACGGGTATACCTTCTTTCCCAAACAATTATCCGTTACTGCTTATAAATGGATATTGGGAAAGAATTCTACCATATATATGGCCTACCGGAATACCATAGCTCTGACGACGGTAGGAACCGTTGTAAGCCTGTGCCTGGTATCAATGTATGCTTATACTGCTTCCCGCAAGAAGCTGCGTTTTCGCAATTTCATTGCTTTTTGGGCATGGATACCCACAGTTTTTTACGCAGGATTGATTCCTTTTTATATGGTACTTGTGAAGCTGCATTTTCAAAATACATATTGGGGGCTGGTCGTCCCTATATTCATGAATCCTTTTAATGTATTTCTGATGCTGAATTATTTCAGGGGCTTGCCGGGAGAGGTTATGGAATCTGCGGCAATTGACGGTGCCAGCGAATGGCTGACTTATCTGAAAATCGTGGTTCCCATGTCAAAGCCGGTTTTTGCAACGGTATCACTTTATGTGATTTTGCAGATATGGAATGAATGGACCCTGACGCTTTTACTCATTGATAACGACCATAAAGCAATGTATCCGCTGCAGTATCTTCTAAGGCAGATTATGGCCCAGGTAAATTATGCCCAGGCCCAGGTGAATCAGGTGGTAAATATAGGTGACCTTCCCCAGGAATCCCTTAAAATGGCAACAGTAGTGATGACAATCGGCCCGGTTATACTTGTATACCCTTTTATTCAGAAATATTTTGTCAAGGGTATCAATGTAGGAGCTGTAAAAGGTTAATGATATTGTTTGGTTTAATAACCTGACTATATAATAATGTAATGGGAGGATTTGGGTTGAAAAAACAAAAAGCAGTTTTTCAACTACGTATTCAGGAATAATCAAATCGAAGATTTGATATTCACGAAAGGAGTTAAGATGAAGAAAAGAATTATAAGTCTGTTGTTAATAACAGCAATGGCGGTCACAATGGTCAGCGGCTGCGGACAAAAAGAAAATACCCGGAAGGCGGACAGCAGCAATACGGTATCGGGGGATACCGGAAAGACTGATACTTCCAAAGAGGATGCCGGCAGCTCAAAATTGCCCCAGGTGGAGCTTACCATTCTGACAGGTGCGGATCAGGTAGACCAGCCGGATGCGGAAAAAGTATCCGACGCTATTCTGGAGGCAACAAAAGATACCATTAATGTTAAAATCAATGTTCAGTCCTATGCCTGGGGAGATTATAAGAGCAAGGTAGATACCATGCTTGCTGCCGGACAGAATATTGATATCTATCTGGATTTCTACGGCGAGTATAAAAAGGATGCCGATAAGAAACAGATAATTCCGTTGGACGACCTGCTGGAAAAATACGGTCCCGCTCTAAAGGAGAACATACCGGATATCTGGTATCAGGACTTAAAATACAACGGAGAATTATACGGTATTCCTGCGGTATATCCTTCCGTTGGACAGGATTGTATAACCATTCGGGAAGACCTGCTGAAAAAGTATAACCTTCCGGATATTGACATGAATGATATCTCCACGGTAGAAGCCTACCTGGATGCGGTTGTAAAGAATGAGCCGAATATGGTCGGAATGACAGGACGTGAAGGCCGTGTTAATAATCTGAATACCATTTTCAGACAATACGGAAAAAGCAATTCAGAAGTAGCGGTTGTTGGCAATGACTATGGCAACATTGTATCGGTAGATGGAAGTCAGAAGCCCTACAAGGTATATTCTGCCTTTGAGACAGAAGGAACCAAGGAAGATATTGCCTGGATGCAAAAAGCACAGGCCCATGGCTGGATTGCCAGCAATGCTTTAACAGAAAAGGACCCCAATGCGGTGTTTATGTCCGGCAAATCCGCGCTTATGCCCTTTGATATGTGGACAATCAACAGCCTTGCACCTACCATGGAAAAGAATATTTCCGGCTGTAAAATTGAATCGGTAGCACAATATGATTATAGCAAACCATTGCTGAAAACCGGAAAGACCAATAACTTTGCAGTTATTTCCTCCACCAGTAAAAATCCTGAAAGAGCTATGATGTTCTTAAATTGGATCAGTGAAAGCCAGGACAATTACGACCTGCTGATGTATGGAATCAAAGGAACGGACTGGAATCCGGTGGGAGACACACAATATGAGCTTCCCGAGGGTGTTGACCAGGCAAACCTTCCCTATAACCCCAGCCCCTGGTGGTTTAAGAACCAGAAATATGACCGTATGCTGACAACGGCACATCCCGCTTTTTTAAATATTTATAATAAGGCAAAGGATGCACAGATTGAAACTCTTGATATTACGGATTTTTCCTTTAATCAGGAACCGGTCAAAATTGAGCTGAACCAGATACAGACAGTTATGCTTGAAAAATGGCAGCCGGTGGCACTTGGTATTCTGTCCTCAGAAGAGGATTATAATAAGGCGGTAAAGGCTTTGTATGATGCGGGCCTTCAAAAAGTGCTGGATGAGGCTCAAAAGCAGCTTGATGAGTGGGCGGCAGCGAGAAACTAATAATCAAGAAGCTCTGAGAGAAGCAGGAACGGCTAACAGATGGGAGAGCAGGTAAAGACCGAATACACAGTCAGGTGTCTTTACCTGCTCTCCTAAAGTTAAAATTATCAGATTTCATGGGGAATTTGAAAGGCAGGTCAACAATAAATTGAATTTCGAATTGAAGCAGGGGACTATAAGAATAGAAGCCTGCTCAATGAATAACTTTTCAAATTATAACAGGTATATTTTTATTGGAAAGGATGGGCAGATATTAAAGGAACAGCAGGGAGAGCAGGGAGAATATGTTTTATCCGGCTCGGAGCTGTATGTCAGAGTGCAGGTAGCCAGCGAGCATGGGGCAATGCTCTGGACACAGCCTGTATATGATGAAAGTCAATTTGAAAGGGTATAGCGGCAGGAAATATCAGATGTAAATTGAGAAGGTATAAACTTCAATATATATTCGGGGGCTTTAAGCAGCAGGATAACTATATAAAAATTAAAGTGAGGTTTATTTATGAAAAAAGGGTTGTTCGGAACCGGAGCAAGGAGCAAATCAGAAAGATTAATCAGTATTTTTATGAGTATTGTCCTATTAGTTACAATGTCTGTAGGATTAACGACTGTTACGGGGAGTGAAACGGCGAGTGCGGCTGTACCGCTGTCCTTAACGGATCTTTGGAATGGTAATGCCCATTTTGAATTATACTCTGACAGGCATATAGACGGGCAATCGGCCAGCGGGTCTAATATTGTAGTTGTTAATAACACCTGGTATTGGTTTCATCGAAAGGTGATTCAGGGAAACCCAGTGAAGCTTGGCACAGTCTGTGAAAAATCCACTGATAAGGGGCAGACCTGGTCCAGACCGGTAGATGTTATCCTTCCTGTAGATAATACAGCGTATTCAATGTATGTTACAGACGGCAGTTTTTATTATGATTCAGCTAATAATAAATGGATAGCGTTAATGCAAAGCACAACCGGCTCTACTCCCTGGACCATGTCCTATTTTGAACGAGCCGGTTCAGACCCTATGGGATTGTTCAGCACCCCCTCGGGCTTTACAAACCCCGCATGTGATGCCCGTGAAATATGGAGTCAGTTAACTACAGCTGCCGGTAAGGATTGTGTAGATATTCCGGGAGGGACTAATCAAATATATGATGAAGGCACACCTCAAATAGTTTGTAAGACCGGGAATTATTGGTATGTCACTTTCCATGGGGCTTCCAATTCCAATGGTGTCACACATGGATATCGCGGCCTTGCTAAAACTGCTGATTTTCAAAATTGGACAGCACTAACGGGGGATTGTATTGTAGACCAGCTGGACGCTCAAAATTGGGAGGTTGAATGGAATCCGGGCGGGCCTATTGGTGCGGGTGCCGCCAACATAATGCAGGATGGCAGCTACTGGTATCAGATAATTGAGTGTCCTGATACTGATCTCAATGGTTATGCAGGTCAGAACTGGCCGCTTCATATTTTGCGCAGTTCAGCTCTGGAGAATACCAAATGGGAAAATTGTCCGAACACGTATCCGATATTGCCATCCACTCAACAGCTTATAGAATGGCAGTACCCGACATTTTTTAAAGATAGTGACGGGACAACATACCTTTCGGTTACACTATATGCACCGGATTCGGAAATGGGCTTTCGGATATATAAATTGGTACCAGGGGGCGGACCCACAACTCCCGCACGTTTTTCCATTTCAAACGTAGATAATCCATCTTTTGAGTCTAATACCAGCGGAAACTGGACATTCGGAAGTTCCAGTGAAAGATCAGGTGAGCAGGCACATAGCGGAGCTTATTCTTTAAAGATTTCTCAAAGCGGGCAAAATGCAGTTACAAATAAAATTATAGCTGTGCGTCCGAATACAGATTACACATTATCAGGGTATATCTATAAGACAAATAGCAATGGAAATGTATATTTTGATTTGAATGATGTATCCGGGGATGTACAACCTACGGTTAATAGCGGCAGCGGAGCCGGAGTATGGACCTTTGTGAGCAAAAATTGGAATAGCGGCAACAATACCTCGGTAAAAATCCGATGTGTGGCAGATAACGGCTTAAATGCACCTGCCTACTTTGACGATGTTTCTTTTGTAAAAACAGTTTCTGACAGTTTTGAGGCAGGGCAGGCAAAAACAAGCTGGACAGATGCCGTAGAAAGCAGCCAGAATGTATCCGGTTATATATCCGGCATTAATCCGGAATGCTCCGTAAGGCAAGGAGAAAAAACAAAGACCGGAAGCAGGGCTTTAATGTTTTCCGGGACAGATAATAGTACGAGTACGTCATATTGTAAATATAAGGTGTTTGATGTAGATATACCGGTATCTTCGACCACAAAGCTAAGTTATTGGTTTTATCCTGAACAGGAAAACGGAAGACATGTGGCGGTAGATTTTGTGTGCACGGATGGCAGCACATTAAGCGGCTCGGGTGCGGTAGATCAAAATAGTATAAGTATGAATCCAGCTAATGCACGAGGTGTAATCAATACTTGGAATTATGTGGAATGTGCTGCCGGACAATGGCTAAATGGAAAGAGGATAGACAAAATACTTGTAAGCTATGATCAGGGGCCGGTGAGCGGGCAATATAGAGGATATATAGACGATTTGACGGTCGTATCACAGGCCGCTGCTGTTGAGACCCATGTGGTCTTGACTTCCGGGCAGAAACTGCTGACGGAGGATAGTACCCAGCTGTATGATTCATCCACAGGAAGGAATTACCTTATCAGTAATCAGAATGATGGCAATCTTGTTATCTATTCAAATGGTACGCCCACATGGTCAACAAATACAGCCGGACAGGGACCCTGTCATTTGGACATGCAGACAGATGGAAATCTTGTACTTTATAAAAATAAAGGAGGGGTGGTCTGGGCTTCAAATACCAGTGGTGCGGCAGGAGAATATTACTGTACTTTTACAACTCAGGCCAATCAGGGGAAGTTGAAAATATATAAAGGTGCATATCCATATGGAACACTAATATGGAGCAATTAATGTACTTACAATACAAAATATTATTACATAAAAAGCAGGAGACGAATTATGCCATATCTAAAGGAAAAACAAGTACGAACCATTGAACAGACAGCAAGGGCATTAAAGGACAGGATTTATAAAAAGACAGGAGAACTGACCATTACCTGCTATAAGACCAGGGAACCTGTAAGTTTTAGGGAGAGAGAAACCGGTGAAAAGAGAACCCTTAATAAGGGAGAAAAGTGGGGAGAGTTATTCGACTGCGCATGGTTTCATTTTATCGGAATAATACCGGAAGCTTGCAGGGGTAAGAAAACCGTACTGTTAATTGATATCAGCGGGGAAGGCCTTATTGTGGATAGGGATGGAAACCCGGTCCGAGGCATTACCAATGTGGCTACGGAATTTAGTTTTGCGGGAGGCGGAAAGAGAGTCTACTATCTGGAAGACGAACCACAGGGCGGAGAAATTGTTGACCTCTGGATGGATGCCGGCTGTAATGACTTGTTTGGCAGCCTGAAAAACGATGGGAAAGTACTGGAGGCGGATATTGCGATTCAGGACACAAAGACCAGAAAGCTTTATTACGATTATTCTGTTTTATACGAATTACTTTTATGCCTGCCAAAGGACAGTGCCAGATATAATCAGATTTTATTCAAGTTATACGAGGCATCTCTGGGGTTAGAGGAATTCTGGAAACTAAAGGATTCTGACGGGGCCGGAATCGATGAGGCTCTTGGAGTAACCGGGAAGCTGTTAGAGAAGTCAGGCGGAGACTGCGGTCTGTCCTTTACCGCTATCGGCCATTCCCACCTTGACCTTGCCTGGTTATGGCCAATCAGAGAGACTATCAGGAAAGGTGCCAGAACCTTTTCCAATACCCTGCATTATATGGAGCAGTACCCCGATTATAAATTCGGAGCAAGCCAGGCGCAGCTGTATGCCTGGATGAAAGAATCTTACCCGGCCCTTTATGAACGTGTAAAAGAAAAAGTAAAAGAAGGCAAATGGGAAGTACAGGGGTGTATGTGGGTGGAAGCGGATACCAACTTAAGCGGAGGCGAAGCTCTTGTACGCCAGATATTATACGGCAAAAGTTTCTTTAAGGAAGAATTCGGTATTGATATAAAGAACCTGTGGCTTCCGGATGTATTTGGCTACACCGGTTCCCTGCCCCAGATATTAAGAAGAAGTGGCTGTGATTATTTCATGACCCAGAAGCTCTCCTGGAGTGAACACAATAAATTCCCCCACCAGACTTTTCTTTGGGAAGGGATTGACGGGACGGAAGTTTTTACCCATATGCTGCCGGAGGAGACCTATAACAGCAGCCTAACTCCCAGACAGGTCAAATATGCGGAAACCAACTATATTGACAGCGGCATCTGTGATGAGGCACTTATATTGTTCGGAGTAGGAGATGGAGGCGGCGGTCCCGGTTCTCTTCATCTGGAACAGGCCGGCCGCATGAAGAACTTAAACGGACTCTGCCCGGTGAATATCGATTTTGCCCAGCCTCTTTTTGAACGCTTGGAAGAAAGTACAAGAGGAAAGCTGCCAAAATGGGTGGGAGAGCTGTATCTAGAGAAACATCAGGGGACCTATACTACCCAGGCAAAGAACAAATGGTATAACAGAAAGATGGAGTTTGCCTTAAGAGAACTGGAATTCGCCTTGTTATTAACAAACCATCAGGAGGATTATCCAAAGCAGCAGTTAGATGAAATCTGGAAAGAAGTGCTATTATATCAGTTCCATGATATTATACCGGGCTCTTCCATAAAGCGTGTATACGATGAATCTCTGGCCCGTTATGAAATCCTTTTAAATAAAGTGAAAGAAATGACAGAGCTTTGCTACAAAGAAATTTCAGGTGATGCAGCCTTGACGGCCTTTAACTCTTTATCCTGGGAGAGGACAGAAATCATAGAACAGGACGGAAATATTTATGAAATGAAGGTTCCTTCCCTGGGCTTTATAAAGCAAAAAACACCTGTTCAGGAAATAGCAGCTAAGACCGGAAGAGATTACCTGGAGAATAATTATCTGCGTGCCGTTTTTGGTGAAGAAGGAGCATTGATTTCACTATTTGATAAAACAGCAGAGAGGGAAAGCCTAAGTGGTCCGTCAAACCTTTATGCAGTTTATGATGACGTGAATGGGGACTGCTGGGATATTGCAATTGAATACACAGACAGAAAGCCGGAATATTTTGTACTGGAAGGGCAGAAGTTCTATGTGAAGGGAGCTCATGCAACCTGTGAGCAATACTATACCTATGGGCAATCGCAGATAGTAGTGAGCATACAACTGGGACATGAAAGCAGACGCCTGGAATTTGATATAAAAGTAGATTGGAAAGAGAATCTGAAGATGCTTCGTACCTCCTTTGAAACAGACATTCTGGCAAAGGAAGCAAGCTATGAAATTCAGTTCGGACAGATTAAGCGTCCCAATAATGAGAATACCCTCTGGCAAAGAGCGCAGTTTGAAGTATGTGCCCACAAGTGGGTGGATTTATCGGAAGCAGACTATGGTGTGGCACTTCTCAATGACTGCAAATACGGTTACAGGGTGCAGGGTAAGGCTATGGATATGAACTTGCTCCGCAGCCAGAATTATCCGGGTGAGAATGCTGACAGGGGAAGCCATCAGATTCGTTACGCCCTGTATCCCCATTCCGGTGATGAAAGAACCGGTCAGGTCCACAAACAGGCATATGAGTTCAATGTACCCGTTATCCTGCAAAAAGGGGAAGGAAGCAGTACGGCAGCGAGCCAGCTGGTAAGCGGCGCAGAAAATGTAGTAATAGAGGCAATAAAGAAGGCAGAGGATGATAACAGCTGTATTCTCAGACTTTATGAGCCTTACGGCGCAACGGTCAATACATCACTGCAATTTGATAAGCAATATACTTCCATTAGTAAATGCAATCTGATAGAAGAAGAGGAAGAGGTTATCGGAAGCGGAGACTTCCTGGATTTAAGGGTAAAACCTTTTGAAATCTTAACATTAAAATTGAAACAGTAAAAATTGAAATAGTAAATAAGAGGTAGTTTCGTTGTTGGTTTAGATGGAAAAGGGGTAGCTTGTACAAGCAGACTGTCTCTCTTTCCGGGGTTTAACCGGTACGAAACACCTCTTTTTGTATGAAAAAACAAATTATGGGAATTGAAATTCCAAATTTATCATAGCATTTCAGAGGTTTTAAGCTATAATAAAAGGAAGAACTAATATGGTTAAAACGATTGCAGTTGTTTTGCGTAATGTTACAGGGAGGGAATCAGAGATGCAGGTACCGGTTATAGAAACAGACAGGTTAATACTCAGACCATTGACAGTGGAGGATGCAAATGCAGCCTTTGTCTGGTTAAGCGATGAAAGGGTAACCAAGTTCATGCCCTATAATACTTATACTAATACCGAAGATGCGGCAAAGTGGATAGCGGGTCTGAAAGAAGAGAAGAGCTATCCTTTTGGTTTTGTATTTAAAGAAAATAACCTGCTTATCGGCAGCGGTGATATCGGATACAGTACAGCTGCAAAAGCATGGGAGTTTGGCTATAATATCCGCAGTGATTATTGGAGCAAAGGACTGTCAACGGAAGCGGCGAAGGCCATGATAAGATTTGCCTTTGACAATCTGGGAGCAAGGGATTTTGGAGCCAATCATGCGGTAGAGAATACAGCCTCCGGAAGAGTAATTGAAAAGTGCGGACTGAAATTTATAAGATATGGCGAATACAGCAAGTTTGACAACAGCATAACCTTTCCGGCTAAGTTCTATGAGGCGCATCTGGAAGAACTGGTATAATTGAAATTCTGTAATAAGGTCTAAGTATCTATAGAAAGGACCTATCATGAAACAGTTCTGGCAGAGCAGTAAATATGTAAGCCTTTTCTTCCTGCTGACAGCCTTTGCACTAACAGGATGCAGTAAGGAGAAGCTTCATGAGAATCAGAAATCACCGGAGAAGGTGCCGCAGGAATCAAATTCCTCTGGAATGACTTCTGAAAATGTGTCTTCCGATAAGGTGACCCAGATCTTGCCGTCTGGAGACAATGAGCTTCCCGCAGCGAAAGATGAAGCAACAGCACCGGAAAAGGAAGAGGCAGCCGCAAAGTATCCGTTTCCGCAGCATGTCAATTACATAGAAAGAACGCTAAAGCCCGATGTACCGCAGGAAGAAATGGATCAGGCGGCAGGGAAGTTCTATGATATATGGAAAGATGCCTATGTAATCAGGAATCCCTACAGTGAAGAAGCGCAATATTATATTTGGTACAGCGGAAATAAATACACCAAGGCTGTACCTGATAAATCCGCAGCAGTGACGGTATCGGAGGCACACGGTTATGGCATGCTGACTACTGCTATGATGGCAGGGTATGATAGCGATGCAAAAGATATCTTTGATGGAATGTACTATTATTACAAAGAACACCTAAGCTCCATAGGGCCTCATCTGATGGCATGGCAGCAGTCGGACAACGGAAGTGCGTTAATCGATGGAGCGGAGAATGGTTCCATGGTGGACGGCGATTCGGATTCCGCCACAGATGGGGATCTGGATATCGCCTATGCACTTTTGCTGGCAGATAAACAGTGGGGAAGTGATAAAGGAATAGATTATAAGCAGGCAGCACTTGATATGATAGCGGATATTATGAATTACGAAGTGGACAGAAAGGATTGGACCCTCCAGCTTGGAGACTGGGCAGGTTATTCCTCTTCTGACAGTGATTATTATACCGGTACCAGAAGTTCTGATTTTCTATTAGGACATCTGAAAGTATTTTACAAAGTAACAAAGAATAAGGAATGGAAACAGGTAACGGATAAGATCTATGTTATCATGAATCAGATATTTATGAACTATTCCAACCAAACCGGACTTTTACCGGATTTTATCCTGAAAAATAAGAGCGGCAGCTATGAACCGGCTTATAAGAATTTCCTTGAAAGTGAAAATGACGGAAACTGCGGTTATAATGCCTGCAGAGACCCCTGGAGAATCGGAACGGATTATCTGGTAAGCGGTGATAAAAGGGAGAAAGAACTTCTGACGAAATTAAATCAATGGATAAGAGAAGAAACCGGAAATAATCCCGATAAGATAATGGCAGGGTATACCTTAAAGGGAGAGGCTGCCGCAGGCTATTCTGACCTTTGCTTTACGGTGCCTTATCTGGTGGCAGCCATGAGTCAGGATAAGAGTACACCGGGAGCACAGGAGTGGGTGGACTTATTATGGGATAAATGCTCTGCTTTAAACAGAGATTGTTATTACAATGACAGTATCAAGATACTCAGTCTCATTGTAGCAAGCGGCAATTGGTGGACACCTTAAAGTGATTGATAAAGATGGGAGAAAAAATGAAAATATTAGTAACTGGTTTTGAAGCTTTCCACGGAGAAAAGATAAATCCATCGGAAGAGATTATAAAAGCATTGGTGGAAAGTGCTGATGAGAAGCTATATACCCTGATACTTCCGGTAGAATTTAGAGAAGCAGAGAAGAAGCTTGAGGAGGCCATCCTACAGATTCAGCCGGAGGTTATTGTTTCTTTTGGGCAGGCAGCAGGCAGAGAGGGTATCACCATCGAAAGAATAGCAATTAATGTGGATGATGCAAAGTACCCGGACAATATAGGCTGTCAGCCGGTAGATACCCCTATCAGGGAAGGAGGACCTGCAGCCTATTTTGCGACCCTTCCGGTGAAGAAAATGGCGGAATGTCTTGCAGATAACCGGATAGAAGCACGTATATCCAATACCGCCGGAACCTATGTCTGCAATCATGTGATGTACCATGCACTACACCTGGCAGAAACCAGATATCCCAATATGAAAGCCGGATTCGTTCATGTACCGTTTATGAAAGAACAGGCCGTAGAGAAAGAAAATGCCCCTTACATGGAGCTGAGGGACATGATCAGGGCAGCGGAAATTTTAATCGGGTATTTAAAGAAAAATGCTTAGGGCGTGTTTGAAAACTTATTGTGTCGTTCTAAACGTCTCGCTTTGCGGTATGCTGCGTTGCAAATTAGGGAACGCAGACTTGTTACGCCCCAAAACTGCTGCTCCTTGTTACCCACGAATTGGAATATGAACCCCAACACAAGAAGTTTTCAAACACATTTGAATTAGAATTCCTTATAAACATGCATCGGCTGATGCCGGCATGGTACTGGTGCTCATAGTTTCTGAAAGTACTCCTTTACATGGGTGGTAAATTCCCTGGCAGCTAAAACTGCATATTCTTTTTGCATATAAGTGAGATAGATTTCTCTGCTGCAGGCAAAATCGTCGACTTCCCGTAATAGCAATTGGGGGAAGTCATTTTTTATGTTCCATGTCTTCTCAGGCACAAAGGAATAGGTAAGCTGAAGGGCTAAAAAATCCCGGATCATATGGGGATTGTCACTTTCAAAAATAATATTTGGCGTAAAGCGGAGGGCGTCCATCTTTGTATGCAGCAGCTTACCAAGAGAGTAGCTTTCATTCAGCAGGGAACAGGGATAGCCGGTAAGATCCGAGAGCAGGATATGCTCTTTGGATGCCAGGGGATGAGAGGGAGGAAGAGCCAATAGAATCTTTTCCTCCAATAATTTTACACTGCTTAAGGACAGAGAAGTACTGCTTGGCGCGGAATCTAGGATAACATCAAAAGGGGGAAGGGAAGAGGGATTATGGCCGAGCTGGTAGACTTTTAAATTGTAATCGGGATATTTGGCATAGAAAGTCCTTAGTATATCCGGCAGGAGTTTGGAAGCCACGCGGATGGATATGGCTGCGGAATGAGAACTCGGGGTATTTGCTTCCAAAAGCTCCTGCTCTAACTGCAGCAGGTTGTTCTGTACTAATTGCGCATGCTTATAGAGGATTCGTCCGTTTTGGTTAAGGGATATCTTTTTACCGTTTCGGTCAAATAAAGGGAATTTTAGTTCCTCCTCCAAATCTTTAATGGATTTACTTAAGGCCGGTTGTGCCACAAAAAGTTCCTTCGCTGCCCGGGAGATATTCTCAAGCTCCGCTGCTTTCCGAAAGAACTGAAGCTGCTTAAAGGTCATAACAATACCTTCCTTCCTTTTTTATATAATCAAAAAGATATATCTTATATAATATTTATATTATATTATTTTCTGGAAATTTGCTATACTTAGTTTGGAGAATGTGAGGAAAGAGTTACTGTTCACAGGAAGACACATAGGGAGGAAGGGGCGCAGTCCTTGCATTTTTATAATGTATTATCCGTTTATGAAGCGGACGGGAGGTTCTATGTCAATTGGCTTGATATTACTCAGGCAAATCATTATTATGTTTCTATTTATGGCGGTGGGTTTTCTTTTGTATAAGAATAAGAAGATAAGCCTGCAGGGAAACCGGGAGCTTGGAACTTTACTGCTGTATATAATCCTTCCGGCATCCATTATCAAGTCCTATCTAACGGAATTTACAAGGGAGAAGTTGATAGGATTGTTATTGTCGCTGATTATGGCCGCTCTGGCACTGGCAGTCTCTATGCTGGTTTCCGGAATAGTCTTTGGAAGCAGACATAAAGTGGAGCACTTTAGTGCGGCTTTTTCCAATGCAGGCTTTATTGGTATTCCTCTGGTGAAGGCGATAGTAGGTGAAGAGGGGATATTTTATCTGGCGGCTTTTGTAGCGATGTTAAATATCCTGCAATGGACCTATGGAGTAGTAGTGATGAGCGGGAAAAGAGAGGCGATTTCTAAGAAGAAGCTTATCACAAATCCAATCGTAATTGCACTTGGTATCGGGTTGGTATTCTTCTTCCTGCCTTTGCAGGTGCCTGGTATTCTGTCTGAGAGTCTGACTATGACAGCAAATATGACAGCGCCGGTGGCCATGATAATACTTGGGGTCTATCTGGGGCAGATGGAGGGAAAAGAACTGTTTCAGGGAAAGGAAGTACTTTTGTGCTCCTTATTAAGGCTGGTAGTAATTCCCTTGTTGACCTTTGGTGTCTTAAGCCTGTTTTCCGGTGAATACCTCGCTATAAAGCTGGCGGTGCTGACCGCAGCGGCTGCGCCTGTTGGCTCGAATGTAGCTATATTTGCCCAGTTAAATGGGTTAGGATATACAGAAGCCGTAAAGAATGTAACAGTAAGTACGATATTTAGCATTGTAACCATGCCGGTAATCTTAAGTATAGCGGCTATGTGCTGGAAATAAAGAAAAGGAGAGCAAAAGATGGTATTGACAGAAACGATATTAAACGATGAAAAAGCAGATAAGATCAAGCATTACAGTATTCTGAACCGGTATGTAAAAAAGGGAAAGGTATTATTTATTGGTTCTTCCTTAATGGAACAGTTTCCTATTTATGAATTCATGCAGGATTATGATATGCAGGAAACAATCTATAACAGAGGGGTCAGCGGCTTTACTTCTTCGGAAATGATACTGGCACTGGATACTCTGATTTTTGAGTTAGAGCCGAAGAAAATATTTATTAATATCGGTACGAATGACTTAAGTGCACCGGATTATACAGCGGAAGAATTAATCGGCCGCTATGAATATATTTTAGAACAGATAAAAACAAGACTTCCTGAAACAAAAGTGTATGTAATGGCTTACTATCCATGCAACTGCGATTATGATTTCGGAAATGAGGAAGCCAGGGAATGGGTCAGACAAAGGCCCAATGCAAAGGTCATAGAAGCGAATGAAGCCTTAAAGGCTATGGCGGAGCGCTGCCAGGTCAGATTTATTGATATTAACAGTAGTTTATATGATGAGGATAACAATCTTAAAAGTGAGTATTCCATTGAAGGAGTTCATATGTATGCCAACGGATACCGGGCAGTTTTGGAAGACTTGATGGAGTATGTAAAAGAAGACTAGTACTACCTTGCATAGATTTCACTTAATTCAGCACCCGCTATTTGTGCAGATGCAAGGCAGTACTAATACACCGGTAATGTAAGTATAGTAATAAAGTGTAAATTGTGATAAGATTGACTCTGGATAACAGTAAGATTCCCGGAGGTTAATGGAGAGATGAACAATAAGGTTGAGAATAGAAGAAGGGAAATCAGCAGGCTTATCAGGGATGAAGGAGAAGTTACTGTAACAGATATGGCAAGCCGTTTTGGTGTAACGATGGAGACCATTCGGGGGGACTTTGATTACCTGGCGGAACAGGAAGGCTTTGTGAGAGGTCACGGAAACCTGGTCAGAGAGGAAAAGAAGAAGTACAGTGAGCACTATCTGTTTCATGAGCGCCAGCTTCTGCAAAAGGAAGAAAAGCAGCAAATCTGCAAAAAGGCTGCACAGCTGATAGCGGACGGAGACTGTATCTATCTGGATTCCGGCTCTACGGTAACGTATCTTCTGCCTGAACTGACAGAGAAAAAAGGGCTTACAATAGTCACTAACTCCATTGCATGTCTTTTTTGTTATATTATGGAGGGGTATCCGGAAGCTTATAAGGAACAGGGACACCGGTTTCTGTTCTTAGGAGGAGAGGTAGATCCCAATATTCGTATGACCTACGGTACTTTTTTCGAGCAATGTGTAACAGAAGTTTCCTATGATAAATTGTTCTTTTCCACAGATGCTCTGGATATGGAATTTGGCTGCAGTAATGTGGACTATCAGGCTTACTCGGCAATAAAACCTGTGCTCAGACAGGTGCAAAACCGAATTCTGCTGGCTGACAGCGGTAAATTTAACCTCAAGGCCGCCTACCGGGTCGCCGGTTGGAAAGAGATAGATTTTCTTATAACGGCGGGAGAGCTGAAAGAGGACTGGAGACTTTTTTTAGATAACAGACACATAACTTATTATTTGACATAAATTTGATATTTTAATTTAAAACAAAATTATATTGAGTGAAAACCAAGTAAAAGAAAAGATTTATCAATAATTTTACAATGTTTTCACTCTATTTTTTTGTTTTTATAATAAAATACCAATTAAGTACAAAAGGTGATTGGCTGAATGGATAAAAAGCAGCCAAATGTCCTTTATGCAGGAGGTATAAGTTTGAAAAATGTGTTGCATTTTACAAACTTTTCTATTAAGGCAGTATCGCAGGCAAGCCTGCGATATGCAGGGGGTATAAAGATGAAAAAAGATACTTGGACAAGAATAGGATTTACCTTACCGTTTTTGATACCGCTATTGTTATTTTGGATTATACCGTTATTTGTGGCGTTTGGCATCAGTTTTACGGACTGGGATTACATATCGCCTGATATAGGCTTTGTGGGACTGGATAATTATAAAGACATCTTTACGGATTCGGATTTTCTAAAGGCCCTTTTTAATACGTTTTGTTTTGCGGCAGGAACCATCCCTCCCATACTCTTTATCAGCTTTGGACTGGCGCTTCTCTTCGAAAAGCAATTCCGTGGCGGCAGGTTGTTTCGCAGCATCATATTCAGTCCATGGATTACGCCGACGGTAGCAGTCTCCATGGTGTGGTCCTGGATATATGAACCGGAGAGAGGCTTTGCCAATCATTTGCTGGGACTTTTCGGGATTGCTCCCCTTCCCTGGCTGCAGGATAGTTCCACGGCTATGTTATCCGTAATCATTTTTACCATATGGAAGTCTCTGGGCTGGACCTTTCTCTTTTATATAGGTGCTCATGGGGCCGTGCCAAAGAGTACCTATGAGGCCGCGGAAATAGACGGAGCTTCTTATGGCCGTAAGCTTTTACATATCACGCTGCCCCTTATATCGCCGACGACCTTTTTCCTCTTTATTGTCAATCTCATTCAGTCCATTCAGGTTTATGACCAGATTCAGATTATGACACAGGGCGGACCTGGCGGCAGTACCACTACACTGCTGTATATGTATTATGATAAATCTTTTCAGAATTTTAAGATGGGACCGGCCAACAGCATCGCTATGGTAATTCTGGTTATCATTGTTGTACTGTCACTGCTCAGCGATCGTATCAGCAGCCGGTTCGTGCACTATGAATAAAACCGGTTTGGAAGTTAGTGTGAAATAAAGAACATTTCACATCCGGCATTGAGTGGCCTCACAGCCAAATGTCCGTTAGTGTGAAATAAAAGACATTTCACATCCGGCATTGAGTGGCCTCACAGCCAAATGTCCGTTAGTGTGAAATAAAGAACATTTCACATCCGGCATTGAGTGGCCTTACGGCCAAATGTCCGTTAGTATGAAAATTAAAAGGCAATTTTCACACACATGTTTGTGCCTGCAATATCCTCGGCCCGAACATGCGGTGTGTTGGAAAGGGCATGGTCGTTAGTATGAGAACTGTAAGAAGCCTTATGAAATATATTTTTTTAGCAGGTATCTCCGTTATATTCCTGTTTCCCTTTGCTTGGATGTTCTTAGGAGCCTTTAAGTCCAATAATGAAATCTGGCAGATGCCCTATAAGCTGTTGCCGGACCATCTGGACTTTGCAGAGTTTTTTCAGAATCTAAAAGAAATAAAACTCTATGGATATCTGTTCAACAGCTTTTTAGTAGGGATTGCCGGTACCGCGCTGATTCTGATTGTAAGCAGTATGTTTGCTTATGCGGTGGTATTCTTAAGAAACAGGAACATGGACCGGATTTTCGTTATTGTTATGGTTACCTATATGCTGCCCGGAGCGGTTACCTATGTGCCCTCCTATGTCATACTGGCGCATTTGGGACTTTTAAATACCCTGTCCGGACTTGTGTTTTCAAATCTTGCCAATGTTTTTGCCGTATTCTACTTCCGGCAGGCTTTTCGGAAGACAAGCATGGATTTTGTGGAGGCGGCTAAAATCGACGGAGCGAACCATAGGCTGATATTACGGCATGTAATATTGCCTTTAAATACATCGGCATTTTCCTCGGTAGGGTTACTAACCTTTATCCAGCTGTATAACAGTTATATGTGGCCGAGTATTATGCTTACCAGTCAGGATAAATATCTGGTCTCTCAAGGACTCAGGCAGTTTTTTATCCAGGAGGGTGCTTATGGAATGAATTGGGCACAGGTAATGCTGGCAAGTACTATTACGGCACTGCCCATTCTGATAATTTTATTTGCCGCCCAGAAATGGCTTATGTCAGCCATTTCTCAGGACAGTGGCGTAAAGTTCTGAAACTTAAAATGGAAGGAAAGATTGGAGGAAAACAATGAAAGAAGTGAAAAGAGCAGCTCTGCTGCTGATATTGAGCTTAAGCCTTATTTTTACGGGCTGCGGGAAAGCAGGAGATACGGCAGGGAATAATGGCAGTACGAAAACAAATGTACCGGCTGCAGAGAGTACCGGAACAGCCGCACCTGTAGATACTTTAGAAGCCACAAAAGCGGCAGAAGAAACGGAGGCACCGGCAAAAGCGGTAGAAATTGAATTCTGGCACGCCCTGGGAGGCACTTTGGGAGATACTCTGACAAGCATAATAGATGAATACAATGCTTCTCAAAGTAAATATATAATCAAACCCGTTGTTATCGGAAGTTATTCCGAAATCGATCAGAAACTCCAGGCAGCTTTCGCCGGAAAGAATGCTCCGGCTCTGGTAGCAGGCGGTTCCCATGATACATTCTACAAAAAAGGCCTGGTAGAAGCCTTTGAAGACTATATGCCGGCAGAGTATAATAAGGAGGATATCGTCGGAGGCTTTATGGATGCCGCCGTAAGAGACGGTAAGATGGTGTTTGCACCGGCTTATGGCACCTCCCAGGTTCTTTATTATAACAAAGCTGTTCTTACAGAAGCAGGTTACACGGAAGATAATCTGGCTTCCTGGCAGAATTTAGAGGCCATGAAGGATAAGGCCGTAGGAATTTCCACGAACAAGGACAAGATTGCATACATCTGGGAGCCTATGTGGGGAGAGGGCAATATGATGGATGCTGTCTCCAGTGCCGGCGGTAAGATTATATCAGACGATGGAAAGACAGTCTTAATCAATGATGATACCTGGGTGGAAGTACTGGACCAGTTCCGTAAATGGATACATGAGGATAAATCCATGAAAATCTATTCCGGCGGACAGGGCTGGGAATACTGGTATAAGACTATGGATGATTGGGTGTATGGTAAGTCCCTGGGTTATACCGGTTCCCCCGGAGATTATGCCATTGCCCTGGATGCGGTAAATAAAGCGGTAAAAGAAGGGTATAAAAATGAATTTGCCGTTGCCGTACAGCCCGGCTGGAAGGGAAATGCTCCAAAGCCGTATTTTAGCAGCCTCATGTATTATATACCAAAGAGCAGTAATCTGACAGAGGACCAGAAAAAGGGTGCTGCTGACTTTGTGAACTTTGCGACCAATACCAAAAATACCGCAAAATTCTCTATGGGCACAGGATATGTGGCAGTGCGCAAATCCGTGCTGGACCTGCCGGAATACCAGGAGTACTTAAAATCCAATCCGGATGCCGATGTTGCATTAAAACAGATAGACCAGTATGCCGTACCGGAATTTGTTGATCCTACCGGCGGTGCAATTATGGAGGCATTAAAGGCAGCGGTAGACAAGATACAGATTGAGAATGTACCCGCTAAAAAGGCACTGGATGAAGCTCAGAAAAAGGCTCAAAAGGAATTAGACAAGGTAAATAAGTAAGATTATATCCCCGGGCGGACTCCCAGGACTGAAACCGCCCGGGAATTTCTTCATGAAATAGAAGAAGAGATTTTCACACACATTGGGAAGGTGTGATTTTAGTATAAATTTTAGTTTAAGAAATGCATCACATTTTAAAACTTCTTAATTTATGCAGAATCGCAGGCAGACCTGCGATATGCATGGAATTAGAGTGAATTATTGGAAGCATAATTCATATATGCGGAGAAAGGCAGGAGCCTACATATGAATAGAGAAATCTTTATTACCGGGAATATTACACCGGCTTTCTTTGAAATTGATAAGCCGAAAGAAAGTCTTTGGGTTAAGATAGAAACAGAAGAAAAGATACCTATGACGGTGGCATTGTTTAATCCGGCAGGCGTATTTTGCGGGAATGTCACCCCTGGAATAGGAAGTTTTATCAGGGAAATCTATATTTCCGGCAAATTGTGCACCTTGACGGGCTTAAGACATGAACTGCTGGGAGGAAAGTACAGTCTTTTCATCCTTTTTGGCGGGAGCCTTGAAGAAGGGAGCTTTTCTGTAAAATTATCTGTTGAAACAGATGTGGAAAAGAGCTATGATTCTTATTACTGCCACCAGGAAAAGGGCGATGGGCATCTGTCTTTTAATACCCTTTATGACAGGGAAGAGCGGTACTATAAGGGAGACTTTCATGGACACACCATATTTTCCGATGGCCATAACAATATAGAAGAAGCGGCAGAAATTCTGGCGGACAGAAAGATGGATTTTATGGCATTTACCGAGCACAATGCGGTGGCCTTTGGAGAAAGGCTTTCCTCCTGTCTTCTGATACCCTCCATGGAACTGACGCTTCCCATTGGGCATATGAATATTCATGGCATAAAACCAGACACGCTGCTTTATGAGATACTTTGCATGGCAGCAGCAGATGTCTTGAGAACAGAAGGGGAAGGGGGAGTCAGCTATGATGACCTTTGGAGGGGAGCTGTTAAATTCTTCTCAGAAGGGTCTAACTTGTCCTTAAACCATATGTTTCTTACACCCTGGCAGTTTTGTAAGGAGGACTACGACCTGTCGGGACTGGGTACAATAGAAGTAATATGCGACCCTACCTATCAGGATTCACCGGCAGCCAATGACAAGGCGGAAGCTTTTCTGGATTTTTTATGGAACAAAGGGCAGCGTTTGTACGGGATTGGAGGCAGTGACAGTCATAACCGCAGGGAAGAGCTTTACGAGAATTCCAAAGAACCTTCCATTTACGGTGACCCGGCAACCTATGTTTATTGCAGGGGATTATCAATAGATAATGTAATTGATGGCATCAAAAGAGGTAACTGCTATACGGCAAGGTATGTGGAGCTGGATATTTCCATCTGCCAGGGCAGATACCTGCCGGGAGATGAGATAGACAGTCAGGAGGAGATTGAATACAGGGTAACAGTTCATAATGTTAGAAAGCCCATATACGGAGTATTTCTGCTGAACGGCGGGAAACTAAGGGAAGAGGTTTTATCGGAAGGTTCCGAAATGGTATGCCGGATATGTCCCAATGGGAACTGGTGGCTCAGATTTGGAATATATGATGAAGACCGGCATGTCATCTGTTATGTAAATCCTATATATAAAAGCAGTACAGTCCAAAGTCCAAAGCCGGATTATAAAAAACTATGGGAGGAATTTCGTGAGCAATATGATAAAAGGAATTCTATTTGACAAGGATGGAACCTTGATTGAATTCAGAGATTACTGGCATGTGGTAATATCGAGACTATTTGCCATATTAGAAAAGAAATATAAATTAAAGCCTGAAACAGTGCTTTTACTAAAGGAAATATCAGGATATCTGCCGGACGGCTTCCAGAAGGAGAGCATAATACAATATGCTGCCACTTCCCAGATTATAGCCAGTTGGAATGAAATCATTAAACGGGAAGAAGGAAAAACACCGGGAAGGGAGAAACTCTTTGCTTTATTTGAAGAAGTTGCCCTTTCGGAAGATATAGAAATTCGCAGCCTGCCGGGTGTGAACAGACTTTTGCCCTATCTGAAAGAGAAAGGATATTTGCTTGGCATAGCAACTGCAGACAGCAGAAAATCTGCTGTCCATTCTCTTGGAAGAGCCGGGCTGCTTGAGTATTTTGATTATATCGGCTGCAATGAAGATAATACCCAGGCCAAGCCGTCTCCCCAGATGGCATATACCTTTTGCAGCCAGGCCGGGATAAAGACCGAAGAACTGCTTATTGTAGGAGACAGTGTAACGGACATGGAATTTGCTGAAAATGCCGGTGCGTCTTTTGCCGGATTACTGACGGAATATAATAATCACGCAAGGATAGAAGAATTAACTGCTATTACAGTAGTGACTATTGATGAAATTATTGAAAAATATCATTTATAAGTGAATGCATTGCAGGCCGCTTCTGTTATACTTAAGTTGCATGTCAGTTATGACAAGAAGGCTATTTATTGCCTTAATTTAATAGGATAACATGAGCACCAAAGCCTTGTTTTAATATGAACACAGGCAAGTTGGACAAACCAGAAAGAGCTCATGCGCCTTGGAACCAGCGCATGAGCTCTTTCTGGTTTGTTCAACTTGCCGTCCCATTGAGAAAGACTAGTTTTTGGACCCTCAGATCATAGAATATCTGCACTGCCCTCAGACAAAAAGAAACTGTCTTGAGGGCAGTTTCTTTTTGTAAATTTGCACAAAAAAATATTCAAACTTAGTTTATAAAGTAAGTTTACAAACAAGATTGTTTATTATATACTTTTGATAATGAAAAGCAAAGAACCTAAGAATAATTGGCAGCGCCAGGAGAACCAGATTATATGTCCAGTCAAAAAGAAATTCTTAAATTACTAGCAGTTAACACGGTGCTGTGGTCGGTTATGGCGTTATATTCCCCTTTTATGGGCGCTTTTTACACAAAGCAGGGGATTAGCAATACTCAGATAGGAATGCTTTCGGCCATCGGACCTTTGGCAGCTCTTTTTGTCCAGCCCGTTTGGGGAATCATGAGCGATAAGATTGGAAAGAGGAGAAATGTTCTGATATTTATTGTATTCGGCAGCAGCCTTGCCATTCTAAGCTACCGGATACATTCGGGCTTTCTGTATTTTCTGGTATGTACCGTGCTCCTAACCTCTTTTAGTACTGCAATTATACCTCTGTGCGATGCTATTGTTACGAACCTTACCAGAAAAAATAAGGTTAATTTCGCATTTATAAGAATAGGCGGTACCGTAGGATATGCTATTACGGTTTTTATTATCGGCAACCTGGTAAAGCGGGATATTGAACGTATCTTCCTGTTTGGTTGTACCGGTTTTCTGCTGTTACTATTTTTTCTCTTATTGCTGCCCAATGAACAGATGCCAAAAAAAGAGAAAGCGAAGCTGCCGGCAAAGGAAAAGGTGTTCACAAATTATCAGATACGTTTTGTTTTATTATTTGCTTTCCTGTTGCAGCTTGGCCTTACTTTCTGCGGAACTTATTACGGAGTTTACGTTATTAAACTTGGATACAGTGCTTCTATCTTAGGGATATCCAGCAGTATTTCAGCCCTTAGTGAGATACCGGTATTATTATTGATTAATAGATTTATTAAGAAGTTCGGCCCGGTAAATATTCTGGCCTTTTCCGTTGCCATGGTCGCTTTAAGACTTATCTTTGCTGCCAGCGGCATACTGCCTCTTATGTTGATGTCACAGCTGTTGCAAAGTGTTACCTATATGACCTGTTACTACAGTTGTGTAATGTTTATCAGTGAAAATGTGGCGGAAGGGAAGCTCTCTCAAGGGCAGAGTATATTAGCCATGGTGCAGACGGGTCTTGGTTCTACCCTGGGAAGTCTTCTGGGAGGAGCTATGACAGAGCAATTTGGAATAAAGCATTCCTTCTTTGTGCTGGCAGGAGCAATAGCTGTAATATCTGTGCTGAATTTCTTTCTGCTTCGTATGGACAGTAAACGGAGAAGGATACAGGAAGCAGAAGCTAGTGTGAATTATAGGGAGGCATAGTTAGTGGGGCAATTTGAGTTTATTAAAGCGCAAATGGCAGCAAGGTTTGAAAGGTACATAGCGTGAATTATTGAAAGGCATAATTCACACACAAGATTGTGCCTGTGTAATCCCCGGCACAATCTTACGGCGTGTCGGAAAGGGCATTGATGTTAGTGTGAAAATGAAAGGACAACTTTCACATCCGACATCAAGTGGCCTATGGCCAAATGTTCGTTAGTGTGAAAACGAAAGGACAATCTTCACATCCGATACCAATTGGCCTTACGGACAAATATCCGTTAGTGTTGTAAGATAGTTTTATAAAAATAATCAACAGATAGACGAAGGAGAGGTAGTTTATGTCAAGTATCAGGGTAAGAGAACTGTTGGAGCATGCAACAAAGCACAAATACGGCGTACCGGCAATCAATGTTTTTAACTACGAGTCGGTGAAGTGGGCCATTGAAGCGGCAGAGAGTGAGAAGCTTCCTATTATCATTCAGGTATATCCTGGATTTCGGGACCATATCAATCTTAAATACATCGCTGATTTTGCTAAAGATATGGCGGCAAAGGCCACTGTCCCGGTAGCGGTTCACCTGGATCACTCCAATACCTTTGAAGTTGCGGTTGCGGGAATCCGTGACGGATTTCCCTCCATTATGTTAGACGGTTCATCTCTTCCTTTTGAAGAGAATACTCAGTTAACAAGTGATGTAATCAAGGTGGCCAAGGTCTTTGATATTGATGTGGAGGCCGAACTTGGCCATGTAGGAAGCGGCTCAAAACTGGAGGATATTGTAGATTCCAGTAATTATACTTCTGTCAGTCAGGCGGTGGAATTCGTAGAAAGAACAGGCTGCGATTCTCTGGCAGTTGCCGTTGGCAATGCTCATGGGGTTTATATCAAGGAGCCGAAGCTGGATTTTGAGAGAATGAATGAGATTCGCTGCAGCCTATCCATTCCTCTTGTACTTCATGGCTGCTCCGATATACCAAATGACCAGATTCAAAAAAGTGTAAATCTTGGCTTCAGTAAATTTAACATTGCAACAGAATATGACAGGGCAATTTATCAGTCAATCTGTGCAAATGTGAATCCAGAGGAGAATAAGGGCTCTTTCTTCAGACTTCAAAGCATTGCTTCAGAGGAAATTAAGGGCTTTGTAGTGCGCAAATTAAGATTGTTGAATCCCAATAACTATTCTCTGTAGAGCGGGCGGTGAGACCATTGAGATTCGATCTGATAGGAATGGACAGTCCTTGTGTGGACCTGGCGGTTAACGTGGAACAAATTCCGGAACCGAACCATGGAGAACCTATAAGGAATGTAAGCTGGCAGGGAGGCGGTAAGGTAGCGACAGGACTTGTTGCCGCCGCAAGACTTGGAGCAAAGACAGCGATAATCGGTAATACCGGCACAGATATCTACGGGGCTTTTATTGAGGCAGACTTTATACGGCATGGGATAGATACGAAGTATCTCTTAAAAAGAGAGGGTAAGACCAGCCATTTTGATATTGTAATCAGCGATAAAAAGACCGGCGGAAGAAATATTCTTTATTATCCCGGAAGTGCGAAGGCTATGACGGAAGAGGAGCTTCCGCTGCATTACTTACAGGGCATTAAGTATTTTTATATAGCAAGGTTAGATGAAATCACAAGAAGAGCAGCAAAGTTCGCAAAGGCTTCAGGGGCAAAGATACTGATAGATGCCGATTCCGGGCTGAATAATTTAACAGAACACTTAGGCTTAATTGATATACTTATTGGCTCGGAATTTATATACAACAGTTTATTTTCAGACTCCGATTATGAAAAAAACTGCAGGACATTAAAAGAAAAAGGGCCTGAGACGGTAATCTTTACCTTTGGAGAAAAGGGGCTTGTGGGTGTTTCAGAAGAAGGATACTTTGAGATACCGGCCTTTCAGGTGGAGGCGGTTGATACGGTAGGAGCAGGGGATGTCTTTCACGGTGCATTTGCAGCAGGGCTTTTAGAGAACTTAAGTGCAAAGGAAGCAGCAAGATTTGCCGCCGCTGTTTCAGCAATCAAATGTACCCGTATCGGAGGCAGAGCCGGCATACCGGATAGAGCTACTGTAAGAAAGTTTATGGAGACAGGCATTATTGATTACACGGAAATAAACACAAGGGTCGAATTCTATCAAAGGGGGATTGAGCATGTATAAGCAATCGGTAGTATTGGGAGTGGTTCCGGTTAAAAGAGGCTTCTTAAGCATGGAAGAAGCACGAAGGCAAAAGGATAAATTCATGAAGGTAATACGGGGCGTGAAGCCGGATACCGTAAAAATCGTAGATGTGGATGATTTGTCCGAAAACGGAATCATGTGGGAGCTTGATAAAGTACCTTCCGTTATCAGTAAGTTAAAGGCTAACGGAATAGATGCTTTGTTCATTCCCTTCTGTGATTTCGGAGAGGAGCAGGTGGTCGCTGAAATTGCAAGAGCATTTGATATTCCTGTTCTGATCTGGGGAGCCAGGGATGAAAGACCTAACACTTTGGAGTCAAGAGGAAGGGATACCCAATGCGGTATGTTTGCAGCTACCAAGGTGCTTAGCCGTTATGGGGTAAAATACAGTTATATCTATAACTGTGAGACAGAAAGTCCGGAATTTGAGAAGGGCTATGAGAATTTTATTCGTGCTGCGGCGGTTATAAAGGCTCTGAAAGGCTTAAGGGTCGCCAAGATCGGAGAACGTCCGGGACCATTTATGAGTGTAATGACAAACGATGCCAACCTGATGAAACGCTTTGGTATAACGGTAGTTCCCCTTTCCCCTTTTAGAATTGCGGAGACGGCGACAAAACTGATAAAAGAACAGACAGAAGAGTTTGCAGCTTATTACAAGGAATTGACCGGACGGATGGATTGCAGCTCTATGAAGGCAGAAGAAATAGAAAAAGCAGCGGCAATGAAATTGGCAGTGAAAAAGCACATGGAAGAAAATCACTGCAGTGTGGGCGCCTTTGAATGCTGGTCTGCTTTTCCGGGATTAATCGGAATCTGTCCCTGCGTTGCACTGGGAGAATTGGCAGATGAAGGCATGCCTTTAGCCTGTGAAACCGATGTAAACGGGGCAATTACCATGGCAATACTTAGAGCCTGTGACCTGTATGAGAATGCTGAATTTCTGGCAGACCTTACAATACGCCATCCGGAAAATGAAAACGGCGAACTTTTATGGCACTGCGGTCCCTTTCCCTATTCTCTAAAAGCAAAGGACAGTCCGGCAAATCTGGTAAATGCCCAGGAACAGTTTGAACTTAAGCAGGGAGACCTGACAATCTGCCGATTTGATGAGCTTGACGGCAAGTACTCTTTGTTCGCCGGTGAGGCAAAGACAACTACAGGTCCAAAGACCAGCGGCACCTATGTATGGATGGAGGTAGATAACTGGAAGCGATGGGAAGAAAAGCTTATGTTTGGACCTTATATTCATCATGTAGGCGGAGTGTACGGCAAATATCTTCCTGTATTAAGGGAAGCAGCCCGTTATCTTGGAGTAGAATTTGACGATGCTCATAAAGAAGGTATTCACAGTCTGTAGAATCAGGGGTGAAATATCCAAACAAAGGAGATATCCATGCGCACAATTAAAGTAAAAGAACTGTCAACAAAGGAATTTCGTAAATACGGTGTATATCAGAATTTACTGGATGAAGAGTCCATGAGAGAAGGGGCTGTATTTCCTGCTGACTTTTTCGCAGACCTGTTAACTCTGGATTTTGGAGGAAGTACGCTGCCGACAGTATCTGTCTGTCATGTTAAAAAGCAGGAAAGGAATATCATATCCTTCCTGGAGGCGCATCAGTATACCTGTGAAGGGTTATTACCTATTGATAAAGATGTCATCATATTCGCAGGACTCCCTGAGAGGACACTGTCAACTGATAATCTGGAAGCCTTCCTTGTCCCTAAGGGAACTTTCGTAAAGCTGAATCCCCTTATTGTCCATGGCACCCAGTATCTTATGGAGGAAGGAGAAGGTCATATTCTGTGCCTGCTACCCGGAAGGACCTTTCGAAATGATTGTATCTCTCAGGTCGTAGAGGGAGATGAGAGAGCTGAAATTATTCTGTAAACGGCGGTTATTGTTAAGAAAGAAATGAATTTATCCGTCACGTCCGGCTTAAAAGGAGAGTATATTATCAGGCACTTGCCTGTAGCATTTGTTATTATTGACACTTCCTTTAAAATCAAGGATAATGAAAAAAAACAAATAGGCATGGTGTGAATTCAATGAGTATTGATAATAGAAAATCTTCTTCTCCTTTAAGCAGAAAACCTAGAAATATAAAATATTATAACCAGAAGCTGGTATTGTCTCTCTTAAGGACTTCCGATACTATGACTGCCAGTGAGATTTCAGAGCGGATCAGCCTAAGTGTGACCTCTGTTACCAAGATTCTGGCAGCCCTCCAGAAATATAATCTTGTGAAATCCATGGGAAAAGGCAGTTCTACGGAGGAGGGAGGAAAGAAGCCGGAGCTGTATGCACTGAATGATATACACAAATATATTATTGCAATCCATTCCGGAATCGGCTACATTGACTGCGTTTTGTATAACTTAAAATGTGAACTGGTGAATAAGATTTCAGGAAAATACAGAGAACAGTCTGATTATGATACCTGCATGGAAGACATTGCACACTCTGCGGAAGAACTGCTTACTTCCAATGGCCTTCTGACAGAGGATATTTACGGTGTAATTGTTGGCTTTGACGGAATTGTGGATTCTGATAATGGTATTCTTCTTTTCCCGATTCATAATACGACCTGGGGAAGAAATTTAAAAGTCATAGAAAAATTAAAGGAACTTATGCCGGGTTTTCATAACCTCCATATAAATAACGGAAGCAGGCTTTCCGGCTATGCAGAACTTCTTAAGCATCCGGAATATGCGGAGGAGAATGTAACGGTATTAATATCCGGCTCCTATACCGGAGGATGTGTTCTGGACCACGGGAAATTAATACAGGGAGCAAATGGATTTGTAGGAGAATTCGGGCATATTACGGTGGCATCTGCGGAAGAGACCGAGAAATGTGCCTGCGGTAATTCCGGCTGTTTTGAAACACTGGTATCTCCGAAAGCAATCCAAAGGTATGCAAAGAAAATCAAAGAGGAATACCCGAATTCACCCTTGCTGAAAGAAGACGGAAAGCTTCAGTATTTAAGTATATTTAAAGCTTCTAATGAAGGAGATGCTTTTGCTTGCAGGATAATGGATAAGATGATCTCATATTTTGTTTTACTTATCCGCAATATGATATTAATTTATAATCCCAGAGTAATCGTGCTTCAGGGAATCTATACGCAGGCGGGAGACTACTTCTTAAATAAGCTCCAAAGTGAGATACATTCACTGCCCTTTTTTAAGATAGAAAAGGAATTTAACCTCGTTTACTCGGATATTGGCCTGAGCCAGGGCTGTTTTACCGGCGGGGCACTGATTTTAGCAGACCAGTACTTTAATGAAACCGAGATGTATGAATTATAAAAAGCATAATTCATACACAAGTTTATGCCTGCGAAATCCTCGGCATGAACTTGAGGCGCATCGAAAAAGGCTCACGGTAAGCCGGGTAGCCCAGGTCGCTATTAACTGGAGTGCGCAAAAGAGCTTTGTGGGTACCGCACTAATTGTGCTGCTTTTGACTGGAGTTTATCGGAAGAAGAGATATTATTATTAGACAGTGAATTGGCACGTCTCCGGATTGGATAAAGTATTTAACAAAATACACAAATTAGAATAAATAACATAAGCAGAGATGGGATTATATGTTGTGATTATAGAAAACATATACTTCCTGTCTCTGCTTTTTTATGTGAAAAATCAAATTTTGATACTTGAAATATAAATTTGCGAATCACAGATTAGTATTTTTACAACTCAAAGTACGATTTTGCCCATATTTTTTTAGCAATTTTACTTATATAATGACCTTGTTGTATACGACATCATTGCTTTTACAAAATTTTTTAGTACATTTTAATAACTTGTCAATTCATTTGCATGGCGTTTCTATTACATATGTTAACTAACTAACGTTCCAGTGGATGAACAAATATGAATATTAGTTAAAGGCGGGAATATCACATGAAAAGTAAAGAAAATAAAAAACCGGAACCTGGTCTGACGGCGATATTTGAAAAAGAGTACCTTGGTAGAAAGCTTGGACTACTTGCCGGTATAGTGGCATCAGTGATTACATTGCTTTTATCAATTCCTTTTGTACAATGGATTTACATTAACAATCCGAATTCGCTCTTTCAGAGTATGGGACTTAAAGAAGATGTAATCAATAAATTAATGTCCAGTTATAACTTATATGATATCCTGACATTTGTAAAACTTACAAAGCAAGGGAACATAGGACTGTTTACCATGATTCTGGTGCTGCTTTTTATAGCATCCATTTACTTTAATATCGTACTTCTTGTTAGAGTCTTTGTGAAAAAGAAGGAATCAAAAGGCAATCTGCATTTGTATTTCACAGTGAAATCAGCAATGGTATTTAATGTGATACTTTCAGTTGTAGCAATTATATACATGCCCTTTGCCAATAAGAAAATCGGTACGGATGCAATTTTTGTTTCTCCCATTGTATATGTAATATTAATTATATCCATATTAGCGTATATCGCAGTAAAGGTAATTGAGAAAACAGAAAGAGAGATCTACAGGGAGCATGGTTTATTTCATGAGTTAAGAAAAAATTGGGTTCTTTTTGCAATGTTAATTCCTGCCGCAGTTTATCTGTTAATAAACAATTATCTTCCTATGGTGGGTGTGTACTATGCCTTTACCTCCTTTAATTTCCGTGACGGATTATGGGCAAGCCCTTTTGTAGGAATGAAGAACTTTGAATATCTGTTAAAAGCTGATTTATTTAAACTCACAAAAAACACAATTCTTTATAACTTTGTATTTATTTCCTTAGGTAACGTTTTACAGATCGTATTTGCAATCTTTGTAAGCCAGGTCGGTGTCAGATGGTTTAAAAAGACCTCCCAGACTTTGATGTTTATGCCTTACTTCGTATCTTTCGTTATCCTTAAGGTTTTGGTTTATAACTTATTTGAATATGACTCCGGTGTTGTAAATACCATGGTACTTGCGCTGGGCGGGCAAAAAATTGACTTCTATAACACGCCTCACTATTGGCCTTTCCTGATTACAATCTTCTATATCTGGAAAAATATCGGCTACGGAATGGTTGTTTATCTTGCAACTATAATGGGCATCAGTGATGAATATTATGATGCGGCAAAAGTGGATGGTGCGAACATCATACAGCAGATACGTTATATTACCTTACCGTTAATTAAACCTACTTTTATCATCCTGTTCTTATTCTCATTAGGAAGCATTATGAAAGGACAGTTCGAATTGTTCTACCAGATGGTTGGAACAAACGGTGTATTATACAATGCGACGGATATCTTTGATACTTATGTATACCGTATCACTACGACTCAGCCGTTAAGCATCGGTATCGGTACAGCAGCAGGTCTTTATCAGTCCTTATTCGGATTCATCTTAATATTAGTAACAAACTATGTCGTAAAGAAAAAGAATTCGGATTATGCATTATTCTAAAGGAGAGTGAATGGAATGAAGATAAAGCAATCAGGCTCAACAATTGTTTTTAAAGTAGTTATATATGTTTTACTGGCCATTATGGCTGTGGTATGTGTGTTCCCGTTTATTATTATCGTTTCCGGTTCCTTTACAGATAACTATACTATTTTGACCGAAGGTTATGGGATATTACCGAGAAACTTTACTATTTCAGCTTACAAGACGATATTTAAAGCTCCTCAGGATATTCTGCAGTCCTACAAGATGAACTTTTACTATACCATAGTCGGTACGGGCATCGGACTCTTCATCATTACGATGACTGCTTATGTTATCTCAAGACCTGAGTTTAAGTATCGTAACAATATATCTTTTATGATTTATTTTACAAGTATTTTTGGCGGCGGTATGATTCCCTGGTATTTAATGTACACCAGCGTACTTGGTTTAAAGGGTTCTACCTTTGCTATCTGGTTCCCGGCTTTAATGAGCCCGTTCTTAGTAATCTTAATGAGAACCTTTATTAAGGAATCCGTTCCGGATGCCATTGCAGAATCAGCAAAAATTGACGGTGCAGGACATGTGACAATTTTCCTTAAGATTGTTATGCCGGTACTCGGACCTGGTCTTGCAACAATCGGGTTATTCCTTGCAATCGGTTATTGGAACGACTGGTACCGTTCCTCTATGTTCAGTACCAGCAGCAAGACCTGGGAATTACAGTTCTATCTGTATGACTTGCTTAACACGACTCAGGCATTAAAGCAAATGGCTCAGAATACCAGCGTATCCACAGCAGACCTTCCTTCCGAATCTATCAAGCTTGCGATGGCGGTTGTCGCTACCGGTCCGGTATTGTTATTCTATCCCTTTGTACAGAAGTATTTCGTATCCGGTATTACAGTAGGCGCTGTAAAGGGTTGATATTAATACGCCTGGTGTGCTGGTCATCGGTAACTTAAAAGTACCGGGTACTCAAGTCACCAGGGCAGTTTAATATATAAAACATTATATTTAGGAGGATGAATATGAGAAAAATCAAAAAGCTTTGCAGTTTACTTCTTGTAGCTTCCTTAGTGGTTTCTATGGCCGCTTGCGGTAAAAAAGAAAACACAGGAAACAACACAGGAAACACAGCAACTCCCACAGAGAGTACTGAAGCAACAGCAACACCTACAGAGGCAGCAGCAGCTACCCCTGATATTTCCAAGAAAGCAGATTTAGTATTTTATGTAATGGGCGATGCTCCCAAGGACGAGCAGGCTGTAGAAGATGCTATTAACAAGATTTTATTAGAAAAAGCGAACGCAACAATCGACTTCCAGTTCTCCACATGGACTGACTGGAGCCAGAAATATAACTTAGAGCTTACTTCCGGTTCTGCAGATCTTATCTATACCGCTAACTGGTTAAACTATGCTACATTAGCTAACTCCGGCGCTTTCGCAGAGCTTACTGATGACATGATCAAAACAGATGCTCCTAACATTGCAAAATCCATGGACCCCAGTTTATTAGACCAGATGAAAGTTGGCGGAAAAACTTACGGCGTTCCTAATACATGGCCTGAGTACACAATCAACGGTATCTCCTACAGAGAAGATTTAAGAGCAAAATACAACCTTCCTGTTCCTAACACCGTAGAAAACCTGGAAGCTTACCTTCTTGGAATTAAACAAAATGATCCGAAGCAGGGCTTATTATCTGTAACAACAGGTGAAAGTACAGGCTTACAGGTTGCTTTTGATGCAGCTAACATCCTCAGCTTTAAGTATCCCTGGGTTACAAACAATGGTCTTCCTTATGGACTTGCAGCTAACTATGATACCCCTTCAGACGTTTATGATTACTGGAATTCCGATGATTTCGTAACAGATATGAAACTTATGAAGAAATTTGCTGATGAAGGCTTCTGGTCAAGAAGTGCTTTATCTGATACAAACGATTCCGAAGCATACAAGAACGGTCTTTGCGTAGCAGTAGTTGCAGGACAGAATCCTAACAAGAACATTACAGCTATTGGTGACTTTGCGAAGGATCATCCCGATTGGAAATCAGAATTTGTAGCTTATGGTGAAACTACAGGCGTTGTATATCCCGCACATGCTACACAGAACGGAACTTCCGTTTTAGCAAGCTCCAAGAATCAGGACAGAGCATTAATGGTACTTGACTTATTACTGTATGATAAGGAATTAAACGACCTTGTTGAATATGGTATTAAGGGTACACACTATGATGTAGATGCTAACGGTACTTACAAGAACCTTTCCACTGACTTCCCTTATGAAGGTTTCAATACATGGGCTTTAAGAAACGGAGATTACAAACTTCCTCAGGAAAGCGACACAATCTTAAATCAGATGTTTACAAAGTATAGCGAACTTGCAGCTAAGACCAAATTCCCTAACGTAAATATCTACAGTGGTTTTGCTGAAGATTACAGCCAGTATGAAGTTGAAAGAAGTGCAGTATCCGATGTTATGAGACAGTATTTAGCTCCTCTTCAGGCTGGTCTTGTATCAGACGTTGATAAAGCAGTAGCTGAATTCAGAGAAAAAGTTAAAGATGCCGGTCTTGAAACCTGCCAGGAGCAGTTTAAGACACAGTGGGCTGCTTACTGCGACGAGCATGGATATAAATAGGATATAACTTAAATAAACTGCCGGGCAGGAGATATTTCCTGCCCGGCAGTTTGACTTGTATTAATAGGAGCCTGGGAAGAAGAGCTTAGATAAAGCAGTGTTTTAGAGAATAGAGGTATATTTAATAAGAAAAGGAGAAGGACTATGACAATTGGAGAAGTGATAGCGGCAATAGAAGCTAATTATCCGGCGGTTGGTTCGGATACGGTTGATACCATTAAGTTTGGTAATGCTGACAATGAGGTGACCGGTATTGTAACGACCTGCAGTGCTACCGTAGAAGTTATCAGAAAGACTGCCGAGTTGGGGTATAATTTTATCATAACTCATGAACCTACCTTTTATACTCATGAAGACAAGACCGATTATCTGGAGGGGGACTCGGTATATGAAGAAAAGTGCAGACTTCTGAAAGAGAATGGAATTACAATATGGCGAGATCATGACCACATGCATGTGAATGACCCGGATCTGATTTTCAGCGGTGTTATGCAGGAACTTGGCTGGGAAGATTATTGTGTGGAATATTTCGAAGGGGGAAAGGCTCCGTTAGTCTATGAGATACCCAGAGTAACTGTGAAGGAGTTGTGCGGGCATTTAAAGGAGAAGCTTGGTATTCAGGCAACAAGGGTCATTGGTAATGTGGGTGCAGATATTTCCAGAGTGCTTTTTATCGGCGGCGGACATGTGACATTTGACGAAACACTTACCTCTCTTTTTATAAAACATAAGGCAGATGTGTTGATTGCAGGAGAGTTATTAGACTGGACAGTGGCTTCTTATATTCGGGATGCGGCATTTCTGGGGAAGAATAAGGCTGCCATTCATCTGGGTCATTTTAACAGTGAGGAACCGGGAATGAAATACTATCCGGTCTGGCTTTCGAAGCTGCTTGAAGAAAAAATACCGGTGACCTTTATTGCATCAGGTGACCCGTATCGTTATGAATAACTGCTTCGCTGACTATCCAAATGAAATGAAATCATGTAAATGAGTAAAATGCTCTAAGGCCTATTAGAATATATGCAGCATCCCAGAGAACTCCGGGAGGCTGCATATATAAGAAATCAAGAGCAGGTCCTGTATTTTAGATACCGCTGGCGGTTTTCCTGCAGCTGAGCCACCTAATGATTATTCTTTCACTTCTTTAATCAAAGATTTAATTAACTCTTGTATCTCGCTATCTTCTTCAAGACTTTCCATTCCATAAGAATCACTATGAAAACACATAGAAAGAGGAGTGTCTTTCGTATAGGAGTCCAGGGCTTTAAGGAAGCAGCCTTGGGAACACCGTATTTTGCAAAGCTTGTCCAGTAATCCAGCATAACCTGGGATAAGGAACTGTCTGCCTCTGCCAGGGGACGCCAGCATCTTTTTATAGTGCCAAAAGTATACCATAATTCGGCGGAATGGAAGGCACCTTCTTCATCGCCGGGCAGAGCATGGGTAAAGTAATAGTGAAAGAAGGGTTTTCTGTTTGGACTGGTATGTATTCGGGCCCAGCTTAAATTACCGGCAAGCAATTTCTTTGTGCCGATAAATTCGTCAGAATTGGACCCTGTCATATAATCAATATCGTGGACATAGGGAATACCTTTGTATAATGCATATCCCCAGGGAGAAGTGCTCCCGCTTACTTCTCCGTAATTTATTACTGTTTGAAGAATCATGAAAAATTATCTCGTTTATTCTTGGAATATGTAAGATTGTATATAAAAACGTTTGTAACCTTATATAAAACATATTATGCTTTAATAGTTGTAAAACCAGGCTAAAAACATGTTTATCTGAAAATAGAGGAAAAAACGGCATAATGACCGACTTATGCTGTAATTATACTAAGAATTTTATATTATAATAAACATTTTTTACTTATTGTAGAAAGTAATTATGTAGTATTATTTATAATAAAAATGGTAGAAGTATACAAATAAAAAAATATGATTGTTAAAAATATATTTTTTACACAAAATACTTGTAGCATAATTGTACATATGTTATAATACTAAAAACGTTTTATGAAAAGAGTGGGTAAAAAAAGTGAAAAAAGCAACTATCAAAGACGTAGCAAAAGAAGCAGGAGTGTCTATTTCCACAGTGTCTAATGCTTTGAACAACTCTCCTCTTGTTAGCGAAGATACAAAAAACAGAATTATTCAAATTGCAGAGAACATTAAATATGTTCCCAACATGAACGGAAAAATGCTAAAGGCCAGAAAGAGTATGACTGTGGGGGTTTTTTCTTCCAGTGTGAGCGGACATTATTTCTATATTCTGGTGGATTCCGTGTTCAAGGAATTAAGACGAAGAGGTTTTGGACTGAATATCGTTATAAATAAAGACAAGCGTGCTCTCTTAAGCAATGTCTTAAGTAAGAATTTTGACGGGATTATCATATTTGATAATGAGCGTGTGGGAGAGCATGAAGTAGAACTAATCGTACAGAACCAGATAAAGACAGTTTTTTTGGATCGTGATATTAACGGAGCAGATGTTTCAAGCGTTTTATTCGATTCTTTTAAATCAGGCTATGACCTGACAAAGTACCTGATTCATCTGGGGCATAAGCGTATTTATTTTATTGAGGGCGAAGAGAATACATATGATAACCTGGAACGAAAGAGAGGATACACCACAGCTCTGAAAGAAATTGGAACGGAGATAAAAGAAGAGTATTTTTTCAAGGGAATGTTTGAAGAAAGCTATGCTTACAACGATGTTATTTCAAGATTCCGCCTTGGGAATTTTCCGATTCCGGATGCCATTGTTGCTGCCAATGATTACAGTGCCATTGGCTGTATAAAGGCTTTCAGCAGATTAGGCTACAGGGTACCTGAGGACATCAGCGTTGTTGGATTTGATGACATTGAAGTTGCAAGATATTTTACACCTACCCTTACCACCGTGCGAAATCCTATTGCAAGACAGGGTATACGGGCGGTAGAGATATTAATGGACATGATGAACAATGATCAGCCGGGAATCTCAGAACATTTGGCCGGAGAGATTATCTACAGAGATTCCGCCAAAGCAAAGGTGATTTGAAAGTAAAATCTATTAATTGGGAATGTGATATACCAGGTGTCAGAATACCGATTAAGTACGGAATTAATAGAAACGTTTCTATAAAATAATTCATTGAATTAAAAATACTGCTGCCGCTGTTGTTTACACAAGCATCTATACCGCTTTTTATGAAGGGAGAATGGGATGAAGAATGTAAGACTGTATTTTCATCCTATGGATTTAGGAGTATCAAATCAAAGATTTAATATTCACGAAAGGAGTTAGGATGAAGAAATTATTTCATTTCAAAACACGAGATAAGATATTTTACTCTTACTTATTTTCATATTTGGTAATAGGAATACTCCCTATTTTGATTTCCTTGTTTGTATATGTTAATTACGGCAGGGTTGTTCTGGATGACATCCATGCCTCCCAGTCATCTACGCTGTCCCAGTTAAAGAATGGATTCGATGACAATCTGGAGACAGTGGTCAAAGCAGGCAATATGCTGGCAGAGAATGATAAATTAAAAGAATTGATTACACTAAGAGGCTTTTCGGCCGGTAATTTACTGGAAGTCAGCAAGTTCAAGGATGAGATGAATACCATTAAGAGCAGCATTAATTTCTGCAGTGAGATATTTGTTTATCTTTATCCCAGTGACAGTATTATTACAAATACAAAGCTGTATCCGTCTGAAATCAACTATATTTTTGCGAACAATTACCAGCTCACCAAGAGTGAGATGTTAGCTGCCATTGATGTACCGGAATATAACGGCTATAAGATTATAAAAGACAAAGAAGGAAACAGCAGCATTCTATTTCTGCAGAATGTCTACAGCTATAATTATAAAGATAAACTGGCTACTATAGTAACGGTAGTTCCCTGGAAGAACATTGCCGCAGGCATAGCTGCCATGAAAGAAGGAAAGATCTACTGGATTAACAAGAGTAATCAGATACTGGGCGACAGTAAGGCAAGCGTTTCAGAAGATGCCATATCCTATAATGATTACAGCAGCGAAAGTAAGCTGATAGAAAAGCGTATCGGAAGTACAAAGTATGTCAATTCCTATGTTGCCTCTGATTATTTTGACTTTAAATATTGCATTACCATACCTAAAAGCCACTATATGAAAGAAATGAATAACCTGATAGTTGGTATTGTACTTCAGATTATGGTTATGATAGGACTAGCCTTTATTCTAGCCTGGTATTATTCCATTAAGAATTATAAACCTATATCCAGATTATTTGCAGCCCTTAAAAAGAATAAAAAAGCTGCAAGAGATATTAATTTTGACAATATCGAGAACTATATCGAGAATCTTTACCTGGAGAACCAGACGTTGAGCGATTCCTGCAATCAGGCAAAAGACGCATTGTTTAACCAGGTGGTTAACGGTTATATCAAGGGATGGAACAACGATGAATCCATTTTGGAAGAAACCATTGTATCCAATACGGGAGTAAGTCTTAAAAAGCCATATATCACAATGGCTGTAACCTATGGGGATATTATGGAATGCAACCTGTTTTCAGGCGTTAATGACTCGGAAAAAGAAAACACCTTTAAACTGTTAAAGTTCGTGGTAAAAAATATTTTTGAGGAAAATATCCTCTCTAAGTATGCCGGTTTCTTTAGTGATATTGACGGAATGCATCTTTGTGTCTTAAATGTCACCGATGATATTCTGACAAACGGTTCTCTTTCCTTTGATATCAGAAAATGCCTGACGATTTATAAAAAGCTGTTAAATCTCAAGGTCAATATTGGTGCAAGCAAGGTACATAAAGAATGTGAAGCTTTTTCAAAGGCCTATAACGAAGCGGCGCAGGTATTATCCTTCCAGTCATTCTGGGGGAAAGATTATGAAGCTTTTGCTTTTTATGAAGAAACCAATATGGAATATGATACTATATACAATTACGACAGCCAGCTGATGGAGAAGCAGAAGAAGCTTTACAATCTGATAGTATCCAAGGAGTATGAGCAGGCTACCGAATTTTTGAACCGGATATTAGATGAAATGTTTATCAAAGATATCCATTGCATGGATATCAACAAATGCAGAATGTTCGCACTCATAAATACGGTTTATAGCTGCCTTAGTGATATCGTTGGAAGAAGCGACGGTGAATATTTTAAGAAGCTGAACCCCATGGAAAGAATGTTAAAGGCTAATTCTATTGAATCTGCCAGACATATTATGAACGATATCTTCAGGGAAATTACAGACCATTTGAAGAAGTGCCTGACCAATGAGTATCCCAATTGGGTACAGGAGATTATAGATTTTGTAGATGATAATTATTCGGACCCTAATCTGAATGTATCCATTCTGGCAGATAAGCTGAATATGAATTTATCCTACGTGGGACGAACCTTTAAGAGCTATACCGGTTATGGTATTACCGACATGATTCATATCAGGCGGCTTGAAGAATGTAAGAGAAGGCTCCTGCTTGGTGAAAGTGTGAGAGAGGCGGCGGAATCTATCGGTTATCTGGATTCCAAATCCCTGATTCGTATTTTCAAAAAATATGAGGGAATTACACCGGGCCAGTATAAAAGCAATTTTGAGAAGCAAATTGTGGAATTGGCTTAATAGTATAATTTTCAAAACGAATATCAAATGTTGCCCCTTTCTTATCAGGGGAGAAATTATCTATAATAATACATGTTAGGGAAGCTGGTGTGCGGAACAATTCAGCGAAAGCTGAACGGGTCAGTGCACTTGGAGGGAACCATGAAAGAAGTGAAGAGGGTCATCAGTATATTGTTAATCCTGATGTTAACCGCATCCGTACTTTATGGCTGTGCTGCAAAGAAAGAGACGGGAGGCAGGGAAGGAACCGGTAAAGAAAGTGATACCGGCAGCAGTGCTATGATGCCCCTTACGGATGAACCGATTACGTTAACAGTATTTGCGGGACTTGACAGCAATCTTAAGGGAATTATTAATGATTATAACAATAATATGTTCTTTCAGGAGCTGGAGAAACGGACCGGAGTTCATCTGGAATTCGTAATTCCTGAAATCGGAGAGGAAAGCGATGCTTACTATTCCATGATTGCCTCGGATAATTTTACCGACATCATTTCTCATTATAATTATGCTTATCCGGAAGGGCTGGATGCTGCCGTAGATGACGGCTGTTATCTGGACCTGACACCCTATCTGGACACTTATCTGAAAGATTACAATACTTTACGGAACAGGGATTCCTATACTTTAAAAAGTACTACTACCGGTTCCGGAAGAGTTGTTGCCTGTTATGGGCTCTATACAGAGAAACAGGGACCCTGGATGGGCTTGCAGGTAAGAAAGGACTGGCTGGATGAGCTGGGTCTTAGTGAGCCTGTAACCTATGATGACTGGGAGAAGATGCTGACTTTGTTTATGACCAAAAAGGGAGCTTATGCTCCTGTAAGCATAGGTAAGAACGGATATCTGGAGTATTCCCATGCGTTAAGTGCGGGATTTGGCGTCTATGAAGATTTTATGCAGGTGGATGGAAAAGTGGTTTACGGCCCTGCCGAGGAAGGCTGGAAGGATTATCTGACCTTATTGAACAGTTGGTATAAAAAAGGATTAATCGACCACGATTTCATGATAAACGGCGAATGGCAGGTGGATAAATCCATGGTAGAGAATGGGCAGACAGGTGCCTGGAATGCCATGTACATTATGATGTCCCAGTATGAACAGGCAGTTCCCGGCATGGATGTGATACCGGTTGCTTCTCCTGTAGTGAAAGCAGGCGATAAGCTGCACATACGAAGAGAAGACTGCAGTATCGGAAATCCTGTCACCATCTCTGCAAAGTGCAAGTATCCGGAGATTGCAATGAAATTATTAGATTATCTTTATACACAGGAAGGTTCGCTTCTGGCTAATTACGGTACCCAAAATGATACCTTTACCTATGATTCCGACGGAAAGCCCCAGGTTACGGATAAGATTGCAAAGAATCCAAAGTACAGTATGGGGCAGGCCCAAGCCATGTATCTGCTGCCGCCTAACAGGCTGGGAGGCTTATATGACTGGACAAGAGAGCTCAGTGCCGTACCAAAGCAGGATCTGGAAGCTTATGATGTCTGGAGCAAGGGCGATGATTCTTATATATTGCCCGGCAGCCTTACGTATACTGGCGAGGAATCAAAAGAGCGCAGCAAGATAGTAACAGATATTACAAAGTACATGAACAGTATGAATGTAAACTTTATTATCGGTGCCTCGAATATAAATACTGAATGGGACAGTTATATCAGCGAGTTAAAAAAGATGAATTTAGACCGAGCAGTAGAAATAACACAGCAGGCTCTGGACCGCTTTAATAGTGAGCCTTAGGAGTGAGAGACTTAGAAAGGGGATTTGACATGAAAATATTTACAACCAATGCCGAAGTCAGGTTTGAAGAAAAAGAGGGAGAATTCATCTATTCACCTTCCAAAGAATTCAAACTGCTAAAGGTATATCCAAAGGAAAAGAGACAGGAAATCTTAGGGTTTGGAGGGGCTTTTACGGAAGCCTCCGCATATACCTGGAGTAAAATGAGCGAAGAGCATAAAGCCGAACTTCTCGAACTGTATTTTGGCGAGAAGGGAAATCAATATAATTTTTGCAGAACCCACATCCAAAGCTGCGATTTTTCCTTGGGAAACCGTTCTTATGTGGAGGAAAATGACACAGAACTTGCAACCTTTACAATTGAAAGAGATTTTGAGTATCAGATACCTTTTATCAAGGAAGCTTTAAAATTAAATAAAGATATTGAATTCCTGGCTTCTCCCTGGAGTCCGCCGCCCTTTATGAAGACAAACAATGAAATGAACCATGGCGGTAAGTTAAAAGAGGAATACTACGATGCCTGGGCCGGAATCTTTGTAAAATACATACAGGCCTATGCAAAAGAAGGTATTGTCATTAAACGTGTAACCATACAGAATGAACCCAATGCTGTTCAGACCTGGGATTCCTGTCTGTTTAACGGAGAGGATGAAAGAAAGTTCGCCTGTGACCATTTAAGGAAAAAGCTTGATGAGGCAGGGCTTGACGATGTTAAGATCAATTGCTGGGATCACAACAAGGATCTGATTGTTGAACGCTGTGAAGAGACTTTCTCTGATGAGAGGGCATTAAAGGATATATCCGGTATTGCATTCCATTGGTATACCGGCGACCACTTTGAAGCACTTCAGTGCATCCGGGATAAATATCCGGAGAAAGAGCTCATCTTTACGGAAGGCTGTGTGGAATATTCCAGATTTGCCACAGCCGGACAGTCTCAGAATGCTGAAATGTATGCCCATGATATCATAGGGAACTTAAATGCCGGAATGAACGGATATATAGACTGGAACCTGATTCTCGATGAAAACGGCGGACCGAATCATGTAGGTAATTTCTGTGATGCACCTGTTATGTGTGATACAACAAAAGATACTGTTGATGTAAAGCTTTCCTTTTACTACATAGGGCATTTCAGCAGATTTGTAAAACCCGGTGCCAGGAGAATCCTGGTCTCCAGATATACTGACAAATTAGATTGCTGCGGCTTCTTAAATCCGGACGGAGAAATTGTTGTCGTAGTATTAAATAAGACAGACGAAGCACAGAATTTTGAAATTATGGTGGAAGGAAAGACCTGTGCCATTGAAACCTGTGCACATTCCATCGTAACAGCTTGCTGGAAAGATTGATAAATACTTATTATTGTAACCTGCCATAAAATCCAAAAAAGGGCTGCCGCAAATCATATCCACAGAGATATATTTTGCGGCAGTCCCTTTGTTTCACTAACAATCATACCAGCACAGTACTTCCTGTGCTGGTCCTTTCCAATTCGCTGCAAATTTGAATGGATTTCCCAGGCACTTGTAATAAAATATGCACTTCAATAATTCGCACTACGCATGTAGAAATCCGTATGATACTGGATTGTATGCTGGCTTAAATTCCTGTGGTGATGTTTTCAACCAATACAGGAGAGCTAAAATATTCCAATGCTTTAGTTCCTTCTTTTGCAAAGACGGGAATCATCTCAAGGGGAGCATGGGCAGTAACCGTCTGTCCGCCTTCATAGCATTTGCCGGTTTCAACTTCAATCCAGCTGCCGCCGGCAGGAAGATATACTTCTCTTGTTACGGTTCCGGCTTCCATAACCGGAGCCACCAGGAGGTCATGCCCGAAGAGGTAGCAGTCCGATGTGAGCCAGGCATTTTTATCCGCAGGGAAATCATAAAATAAAGGCTTGATAACCGGAGTTCCTTTTTCATGAGCTTCTTCCATGGCTTCTGTAATATAGGGTTTTAAACGTTCACGAAGCAGGATATATTTGGTCATAACTCCTTCTACCTGTGGGGTATAGCTCCAGACTTCATTGGGCGCGCCGGTACTGCACATACCGCCGCCCTTACTGCCGAGGGGGTTCTGGTTATGGGGGTCTCTGTCTCCGTGAAGTCTCATAACAGGGCAGAAAGCTCCAAACTGGAACCAGCGGATTAAGAGTTCATGAAACTTAGGGTCATTGATATTTCCGCCGTGAAAGCCTCCGATATCCGCCGTCCACCAGGTAATGCCTGCAAGGCCCATATTAAGTCCTGCCGTCATCTGATTTCGTAACTGCGTGAAAGTGGAAGGGACATCTCCGGACCAGGCGAGAGCGCCATAGCGCTGGGAACCGGCCCAGGCACAACGGATTAAGTTGATAGGATTCTCAATGCCTTCCTCCTTCATGCCGTCATAAAAGGCTTTGGCATACATGGCAGGATAGATATTGGCGCATTCCAGTGCGCTGCCCTCATAATAGCGGTAGATATCAAAATCTGCGGCGGTATATTCCGGCTCTGCTTCATCCAGCCAGAACAGGGTAACGCCTTTATCCAGATAGTTTTCCTTGCATTTATTCCATAGGAAGGTCCTTGCCTCGGGATTTGTGGCATCAAAGAAGGTTTCTGTGCCAAAGCATTCCATGGTTGCCTGTAAGCCTCTGGTGGAACGGACTAGAAGGTCCTTTTCGACCATTTCTCTATAATTGACGGAATCTCTGTCTACGGTAGGCCATACGGATACCATGAGTTTCATTCCCATCTCATCCAATTCTTTTGCCATACCTTCGGGGTCCGGCCAATATTCCCTGTCAAAAGTCCAATCTCCCTGATTAGGCCAATGAAAGAAGTCTATAACAAGGACTTTTACCGGAAGTTTTCTTCTGTAATATTCTCTTGCGACCCTTAGCAGTTCTTCCTGGGTCTGATAACGAAGTTTGCATTGCCAAAAGCCCATGGCATAGTCCGGCATCATAGGTACGGTGCCGGTAACTCTGGCGTAAGACTCTTCAATTTCAGAAGGAGTATCGCCTGCTGTAATCCAGTAATCTACTTCCTTAGAAGAATAGGCTTCCCATTCCGTAATATTCTTGCTGAAGTTCACTTTGCCTATTGCGGGGTTATTCCATAAAAAACCATAACCAAGACTGGAGACGGCAAAAGGAACACTGGCCTGAGTATTTCTTTGGGCAAGTTCCAGACTGCAACCTTTTAAGTCCAGGTAGGGATGCTGATATTGCCCCATTCCAAAGATATGTTCCCTGTCGTTCGCCTCGAATCTGACCGTGATATGGTAATTGTCCGAAGCAGTTCCTTTATATTCGCGCCCGATAGCACGGACCATGACAATCTGGTCTAAGTCTTCCCAGTCCTCTGTGCCATAGTCCCAGCTTCTGTAGTACTCTTTTAACAGGAGTTCTTCTTTTTGGTTATAGAAAGAAAGCTTGCCATAGGCATTCAGCCTTGCACATATTTTACCATTGGTAATAGAAGCTCCTTTATCTGTTATATGAATGTTATCTTTTTTGACAGCAAAGCCCGGCGTATTAAAAAGAGCCCAGTCTTTCTCTGTAAAGCTGTTTCCTTCGGTTCCTCTTACTCGTAAGGAATTTTCTCCCCACGGGGTAATCATTACGGTTTCATGGCGGCGTTTAAACACCAGAGAGCCGTTTACAATACTAAAATAACTCATGGATTCCTCCGTTCTTTTACTCATAACCGCAGCAGCAGGGCACGAATTATCGCCGGCTGACAGGTGCCTGATACTGACATGAAATAGCTTACTTACTAACAGCTGTATGAGCTTATTATAAAATATTATTGGAATTTTCTGAATAAACAATTATAATATTATTTATACAAAATGAAACAAAAATGATAACTGATTATGGGGGAAGGAGTCTTATGGAATTCAGACTGAATCTTGAGAAGGGGCTGAAAGTAAACCTGATAGGACATTCTGTCTGCAAAGAGGGCTGGGGCCTATACGGCAGACATTTGGCGGATATGGAGTTCATTGTGGTGTACAGCGGCCAGCTGCTTTGCGAAATAGACAATATTCCTTATATACTGGAAGAAGGTGATAGCTGCCTTATTCCCCCCGGAGTGCTGATCAGTCAGTATAGCCGAAATGGTTCCTGCAGGTTCTTTTATACACACTTTGAGACGGATTATGAGGAGATTGAGGAAGATAAAAAGCAAGAACTACTTTCAAAATATATAAATTCCGACACAGGGAGCAAAGAAGCCTTCTTTATCCTGCCTTCCAGGAAACAGGAGGATAATCTGCTTTTTTTAAGCAGCTTTACGAATCTGAATGAATATAAAAACGAGATCTTTACCCTTTTTGAGAAGGCACTTCTGGAGAGAAATCAACAGGCACCGGGATATCTGCTGATGGTAGCTCTCTATATACAGCAAATTCTTTCGCTGGCCTTTCGCTGTTATGCAGAAAGATTACAGACGCAGATAAAACCGGTGAACGGTGAACAAAAGAAGCTTGTGCAGGACACCCTTATCTTTATCGGAAACCACTATATGTCAGCTATCAATATCCGGGAATTAAGTAATGAATTCCTGGTCTCCCAGCAATACCTGATGAGAGTATTTAAGGCAGAGGTAGGAATCTCACCTGTAAAATATATTAATAAACTGCGCATAGAACAGGCGAAGAAGCTGATACGGACTACAAATGATAATCTGAGCAGCATTGGTTTTCAGGTCGGATTTGAGAATATCTATTATTTTAGCCGTACTTTTAAGCAATATGAAGGAATCTCTCCGCTCCATTACCGGAACTGGCTTAACAGTAAAAGCAACCAGTGAAGAACGGGCTAATTAGTATTCATATGAGTCCGGTTGTAGGCATTTCTATACTGCTTAGGGGTAGTATCCTCCATTTTTTTAAACAGCTTCATAAAGTATTTCTCATCTAAAAAACCCAGGGCTTCTGCGATTTCACCGATTGTTTTATCAGATTCGCATAGAAGCTCTTTGGCTTTGGAGAGCTTTAAATTATAGATATACTGCTGCATGCTCATACCCATGTGCTTCTTAAAATACCTTGCCAGATATTCCTTTGAATAATTAAATTCATGGGCAACATCGGAGAGGGAGATTCTTTTCATAGAATGAATTCGTATCCATTCCAGGATTTTTGGCAATTTATCAAGAGAGTGTTCGGAGTCGTGCCTGGACTTAAATTGAAGGATATTCTGCTGTGCCAGTTCTATTAAGAGTGAGGTCAGCAGATATCTGGTTGCCTGCTCTGTATAATAATGAGAGGACTGCAGGTGAAGCAGCTGATGGAACAAAATACTTACCCTGTCAAGATTCACGCCCCTCATAAGGGTCGGCAGCAGACAAAAGGAAGAGAAGTCGTCAAGAAAATTGTTGTTATTGATAAGCGATATAACAGATTCTGCTTCTGTAGAATCAATTACTTCCCATGGGCAGCCGGTAGTTTTTAAGTTGCGCGCCTGTTTTGCAGGAGCCTCCTGTCTTGTAGGAGTTTCCTGTTTTGTAGGAGTTTCCTGTCTGGAAGCTGCCTCCTGTTTATCAGGACGCTCCTGTTTTGCAGTAGACTCCTGTTTGCCGGGAATAGCCTGGCGGTCAAAAGTAAAGTGAAACCAATAAAAAGATGTCCCTTTGTAAGAATAGTCAAAACCTTTATGAGTTAACCCCGGCAGCAGCAATAGGGAATCACCGGAATTCAGAGTGTATTGCACTCCTTCCTGCTGTATAAAAATAGGATTTTTCAAATTTATAATAATCTCATAATCTTCAATAATTCTTTCAGAATGTATCCAGCGGGTCTCTGCCGTAAAGTGTCCTGCCGAGATAAAGCAGGCAGGGGATGTAATATTTGCTTTTAAGTAATACATAGGTCAATATTCTCCACCTTTTGTTTAATTAGACTACCGACAAATAAGAATAAATGTGGCATACTCATATTATAGCTTAAGTATAGCTGCAAAGCAAATCGTTTGATATAAAAAGATAATACTTGGAGGAGGTCAATATATGGGTAATGTACATCAGAGCCGCACTGTGGAATTAGGTAAGGTCGAACTGAATGAAGGTTTTTTTAAAGAATATCAGAGTCTTGTGCAAGAGGTGGTTATCCCTTACCAATGGGAAGCCTTAAATGACAGAATACCGGGAGCTGAAAAGAGTTATGCCATTCATAATTTTAAAGTGGCGGCAGGGCTGGAAGAAGGAGAGTTCGGAGGACTGGTATTTCAGGACAGCGATCTCGCCAAATGGCTGGAGGCGGTCGGATACAGCCTGTCTGCGACACCTGATTCACAGCTTGAGAAGCAGGCGGATGAAGTCATTGAATATATCGAGAAGGCTCAGCAGGAAGATGGCTATCTGAATACCTTCTTTACCTTAAAGCGGCCAAAGGAGAAATGGACCAATCTGCTGGATTGCCATGAATTATATTGTGCCGGTCATATGATGGAAGCAGCGGTAGCATACTATAATGCTACGGGAAAAAGAAAGCTTTTAGATGTTATGTGCCGTTTTGCCGATTACATTGACAGTGTTTTTGGAACAGAAGAAGGAAAAATCCACGGTTACGATGGGCACGAAGAAATTGAGCTGGCTCTGGTAAAGCTGTATAAGGCAACCGGAGATGAAAAATATCTGAATTTATCCAAATACTTTATCGATGAGAGAGGAAAGGAGCCTAATTTCTTCCTTCAGGAATGGGAGAAGAGAGGAAAGACATCTTACTGGAATCCTTCTGATCATAAGCAGCCGGACGCTGCATATAACCAGGCGCATATACCTGTGAGGGAGCAGACAGAGGCGGTAGGGCATGCGGTCAGAGCAGTCTACTTATATTCCGGTATGGCAGATATTGCAGCTCTGACAAAGGATGAAGGTCTTAAGAAAGCCTGCAAAACTCTATGGAACAATATGGTGACGAAGCAAATGTATATTACCGGCGGAATCGGGTCGACTCATTCGGGTGAAGCCTTTACTTTTGACTATGATTTACCCAATGACACAGTATACCAGGAGACCTGTGCTTCTATCGGATTATTTTTGTTTGCCCACAGAATGCTCTTATTAGAAGAGGAAGGGAATTACGGAGACGTAATGGAAAGAGCACTTTACAACTCTATTATCAGCGGTATGGGCTTTGACGGGAAGAGCTTCTTTTATGTAAATCCTATGGAAGTATGGCCGAAAGCCAGTGAAAAGAATCCGGAGAGAAGACATGTTGCACCGGTGAGACAGAAATGGTACGGCTGTGCCTGCTGCCCGCCGAATCTTGCCAGACTTTTGATGTCTTTAAGGCAATATATTTATACCTACAGTGAGGATGCAGTATATACCCATTTGTATATACCGAGCAAGGCAGAGATAAACCCGGGAGGAAATAAGATAATCCTTGAGCAGAATACCGGATATCCCTGGGATGGGGGCGTAAGTATAAAGCTGGGATTGGAGAAGGAAACAGAATACACCCTTAAGTTTAGAATTCCCGGCTGGTGCAGAAGCTTTCAGGTATCGATAAATGGGGAAGCTTTTGCAGAGAAAGGAAATACGGAAAATGGTTTTCTTTCCATTCACAGAGTCTGGAGCGATGGAGATGAAGTGGTGCTTCAAATGGAAATGCCGGTAGAGATTATTCAGTCCCACCCGGAAGTACGTGCCAATGCCGGAAAGGTTGCCATCATGAGAGGACCTCTGGTCTATTGCCTGGAGGAAGCAGATAACGGAACCAATCTGTCAGCCTTATCCCTTGAGATAAATACAGGTTTTGAGCTGAAGGCAGAGGCAGAGCTGATGAAAGGAGCACTATCCATAACCGGAAAGGGCTTACGCAGAAAAGAAAAGGATTGGAAGGGCTCCCTCTATCGGCCTTTTAAGTCAGAAGAAGAGGAAACTGATATCAAGGCAATTCCTTATTTCCTTTGGGGGAACAGAGAAAAAGGGGAAATGCTGGTATGGATGAATCATAAATAATATTATTGCGGGCCGGTGAAGGAAGCATGAACTTCACCGGCTTTTTTGTAATTTATTTACTTGGAAAAATATTCTTGACAATAGTACTATATAGTACTATACTACATGGTATGGAGGTGATCGGTAATAAAAACCTATGGAGGATTTCTTATTTCACAAATCAAGCAGCTTCAAGGCAGAGTTTTTGAAAGAATGCTAAAGGAGAGCGGCATCGATGCTTTTAATGGGGCTCAGGGCAGAATCCTTTATGTGCTATGGGAAAAAGAAAAGCTTACTATTTCAGAAATCGGCCATCTTACATCCCTTGCCAAGACGACACTTACCAGCATGCTTGACAGAATGGAAGAGAGCGGATTAGTGGAGCGGAGCGCAGATAAAAATAACCGCAGGCAGATAATTATATCTATTACGGACAAGGCCAGGAATTACAAGGAAGAGTATGACCGTGTTTCCCTTGAAATGAACGAATTGTTTTATAAAGGATTTTCAAGTGAGGAGATAGAACAGTTCGAGGTAATGTTAAGGCGCCTCATTCAGAACCTGGAAGAATGACGCGGGTATTAAGAAAAAGCTCTGAAACAGTATCTGATGAAAGAAAGAGCAGCGGAAAAGAAGCAAATAAAAAGTAGCGAATCGGAGGAAGCAATAATGGAGAGAGAAGTAGCAGAAAGCATAATGAAATTAGTGGAAGGCAGCAGGGACGTTATATGTTGTTCGGTGGATGAGGAGGGATATCCCAATGCAAAGGCAATGTTCCGCTTAAAGAATGAAGGAGCGGATACATTCTGGTTTTCAACCAATACTTCTTCTATCCGTGTGGGACAGTGGGAGAAGAATCCCAAGGCATCTATTTATTTTCTGGATTCGGCAGGGTTTCATGGAGTAATGTTTATCGGTGAAATGACTGTTCACGGAGATGCAGAAACTAAAAAGGCAATGTGGAAGGAAGGGGATGAAATGTACTATCCTCTTGGACCTGCCGACCCGGATTATAGTATTCTCGAATTCAGGGCGGTAAAAGGAAACTATTATCATGGCTTAAAGAAGCATTTGTTCTTAACAGAAGAAGTAAAGGAGTGCGTATAATGCCATACTGTCAGGCCAGGGATTGCAATGTATTTTATGAAGACATCGGAACCGGTGAAACAATCCTCTTTTTGCACAGTGGTTACAGCAGGGGAATTATTGCTTTTTCCGGACAGATTCAGCCTTTCTGCAATAAATACAGGCTTCTGCTGCCGGATTTCAGGGGGCATGGCAGGACCACAGCAGAAAATAAAGATTGGGATACCGCTGTCATTGCGGAAGATATGGCAGTGTTTATTCGTAATATGGGACTTCAAAAGGTTCATCTGATCGGCTATAGCCTGGGCGGAGGTGTAGCTCTCCATCTTGCCGCAAAATATCCGGAGTTGATTAAGAGCATTATAACCATTGGGTGCGGCGGTGTACCGGATGGTACCGGGTCAGAAGAATATGAACCGGACGAGCTGATTCGAAGAAATGAGACGGAATTTATTGAAAGAATCAGGGTTCGTAATATGGAAGCTACCGGCGGAGACTGGAGGCATCATATGGAACAGAGCGTAAGAGACTGGAGAATGTACCCCTGCCTTTCGGAGGAGGACTTTGAAAAGTTAAAGATGCCGATGTTTTTAATCGCAGGGGAGTTTGATACCTATGCGACAAGGGAGAGGCTTCTTGATATGCAAAAGAAAGTAAAGAGAAGCGAAATATGGGTCGTTCCTGAATGCGGTCACAGACCTCACATGCCAACGGAAAAAGTAAAGGAAGTGAATGAACGTATTGGCAGTTTTCTGGACAAGGTGAGGATGGAACAATAGGTGCATTTAAGCTGATTTGGCGCGGAATAAGTTAAGCAGGAAGCGAAGTATTAAGAGAATAGAGGTTATAAAAAGAAGAGAATTTAGCCAAGGTTAAATTCTCTTTTTCTAGGGCGTATTTGAAAACTGCTTGTGCCGGGCTGAATGAGTTTTCAAACACGCCCTATGTACAGTTTTATGAAGGAATATAAATTGGCTGTAAAATAAAAAAAAAGCAATGGATAACCATTGCAAACCAAATCTTCCTATTTTTGATACAACTTAATAAAAACCAATTCTTTTTCACTCAAATCGTATTAATAACATACCATGCAAATGGCAAGTTGTCAAGAAAAAATTAGAAAAAATGAGAAAGAATCGGGTGGCAGCAATATGCTTATAGGGAACGCACTGGAGGTATACTTCAGGCTTTTGACAGCAGGCACTTACTTCGGTAGAATATATAAGCTTACCAAAAAGGAAATTTATAGTAAAAGGAGCCGCAGCTGTGAGATATAAAATTATGAACCGTATTTATTCCCTGAAAGCCTGTTATTCCCTCTTTTGCATAAAGACGGCCGAAAGTTTTCAATACCGGATGGCGGGCATTGCCGGAGCAACCACCAGTATCTTTTATGCGGTGATAGAAATCCTGGTATACAGTGTCTTTTATCATTATGCAGAAAACAGGGCAGATGGAATGTTTCTCTCTCTTAGTTTAAAGCAGTTGGTTACCTATCTGTGGCTGGCTCAATTTTTCTTTCTGATGCAGCCGATGAGTTTGGATTCTGAAATATTAGGTAAAATCACCAGCGGAGATGTGGGTGTAGAACTGTGCCGTCCGCTGGATTTGTATACACATTGGTTTGCCAAGGTAGCGGCAGGCAGAGTGTCGACGTTAATCTGGAGAGGGTCTATGATATTGCTTGCCGGAACGTTAATGCCTGCCGCCTATCGTATTTCACCTCCTGCTTCTCTTATTTCCATGATCTTAATGCTGGTTTCCGCTTTCAGTGCATTCTTATTGTGCAGTGCTTACGGTATGCTTGCCTGTACCATAAGGCTTCATGTTAACTGGGGAGAAGGACCGGTGTTTATGCTCCTGCTTGCCGGAGGTGTATTGTCCGGTTCTTATCTGCCGCTAAAATTATGGCCGGATTTTATGCAGAAATTTCTGCTATTGCAGCCCTTTGCCGGATATCTTGACATTCCCCTTCGCCTTTATCTGGGAGTAATGAAGGCATCCGATGGAATATGGGCTATCGGTCTGCAAATTTTCTGGGTTATTTTATTCATTGCACTGGGCAGATTTTTAATGGGAATACGCTTAAAGAAAATTGTGGTACAGGGTGGCTGAGATAAAAGCCGCAGAAATTACCTGATTCATACACATGTTAAAGTACGCAGATTGGGACTATGAATGAAAGATTTTAATTTTACTTTCGCAAAAGGTATGTCAGGGGAAGAGATAGGAGCCTAATATGGATAGAGATAATGATTTTGTACTTTATTTTAAATATATCAGAATGAATTTCCTGACCGGACTGCAATATAAAGGATGGCCTCTGATGATATTACAGACATTGTTTGTAGTCGTGACAGATCCAATCGGATTAATTCTGATGTTTCAGAGATTCGGCAATATCGGAAGCTGGTCGGTCTACAGCATACTGTTATTATATGCAATTGCGGTTACCTGTTTTGGACTTGCAGAAAGCTTATTCAGAGGATTTGATTATTTTCCCTGGAAGATGCTGAGAACGGGAGACTTTGACAGACTGCTTTTAAGACCCAGGAGTTTAATGGTACAGGTGGCAGCAAGCTATTTTCACATACATCGTTTTGCAAGAGCATTTGGAGGAGCATTCACAGTGGTGTACTGTCTGAGGAAACTTCATATTATATTAAGTTCCATGGATGTCCTTATGCTGCTGCTTTGCTTTATAGGCGGTACGATTACTTATATGGGAGTGTTTGTATTTACATCGGGAATTGCTTTCTTTACTATAAAAGGACTGGATTGGATTTATATATTCACTAATATCAGTTATCAGGTAATCCGGTGTCCCATTGACTACATGCCGAAGGCTCTAAAGGGTATGTTTACTTTCGTAATGCCGATGGTGGTAATCAGCTACTATCCGGCCGCAGCAATATGCGGCTGGACAGACAGCTATTACAGAGGATTTTTAGCCTTACCGGCAGGAACTGCATTCTTTCTTTTTTCAACCTTTATTTGGCGGTTTGGGGTAAGGCATTACAGGAGCACGGGAAGTTAGTATAGCCTTGTACAATCATCGGCTTTTATCAATTTTCCGTCTATAAATACTTTGACGACATTGGTCAGGGAATCCATAATATTGCCGTTTGCAAGAACAATATCGGCATCCTTACCGGCCACCAGGGAACCTACTCTTTCCTCAACGCCGATGTGTTTGGCGGGATTGATGGTAATAGCTTTTAAGGCATCAAATGGGTCCATGCCTGATTTCACTGCCAGTCCGGCACAAAGAGAGAGGTACTGCTGAGGCGTTACGGGGCTGTCGGTGATAATGGAAACTGATAGACCTGCCTTTGCCAGAATACCCGGTGTGGTAAAGGTTTTATTCTTCAATTCGAACTTTGTAGCATGGCCAAAGGAAGGGCCAACGGCAACGGGATAATTTTCTTTTGCCAGTTCCTCTACAATCAGATGCCCTTCTGTGCAGTGCTCCAAGGTAAGTTTCAGGTCGAATTCTTTGGCAATGCGGATTGCCGTAAAGATATCGTCTGCTCTGTGTGCATGGGCTTTCAAAGGAATCTCGCGATTCAGTACCGGAATAAGAGCTTCCAGTTTCATATTAAAACCGGGCCTTTTGCTAAGGTCATCGCCGGCGCTGTTTAGCTTCTCCAGATATTCCTTTGCCTGGTATAGAGTTTCTCTGAGTTTTGCCGCAGTGGACATACGGGAATAGTTATTTTTATCTTTGTATACCCTTTTGGGATTCTCTCCGAAGGCACATTTCATAGCCACTTTTTCTTTGATGACCATCTTATCGATTCGGGTGCCATGCAGCTTAATGGCAGCGAAGGTGCCTCCTAATACATTGGAGCTTCCGGGGCCGGTTGCCGCACAGGTTACACCGCCCAAAGCAGCCTGTATAAAAGTCGGGTCCATGGGATTAATAGCGTCAATGGCACGCAGATGAGGTGTCAAAATATCATTCATTTCATTGTAATCTTGTCCTTCAAAGCCGATTCCGTAGCCATCCAGGCCGATATGGGAATGGGCATCTACAAGACCCGGATATACCCATAAATCCGTGGCATCAATTACTTCCATACCTTCTTCCGGGAGTATATCCGGCTGTATTTTTGCAATTTTCCCATCTATGGCTAAGATGTCTGCTATGTAAGGGGTTTCGTGAACGGCATCATGTATCAGGCCGCCTTTAACTAACAAAGCTTCCATAATAATTCTCCTTTGGGTTTATTCTTCTGTAGTATAGTAATCCTTTTTGGGGGAGAAGTCAAATTTTGG
>JAEXGM010000068.1 GCA_023450835.1 Bacillota bacterium
GCACACTACATGGAGGTTAGGATGGAGTATAATGTACAGAAGCAGCATGATAAGGGGAAATATCATGCCATTGAAAGAATTACACTGTTGCTGGACGGCGGTACTTTTCAGGAAATCGGCTCCGGCATTGTAAATTACGGCAGCCGTTCCCAGGGAGGACGGGATACGGCAGAATATGACGGGGTTATCACCGGGCATGGAAAAGTCCAGGGTAAAACCGTGTTTGTATTTGCCCAGGATTTTACGGTCAGAGGCGGGTCCCTGGGGCTAATGCACGGGAAGAAAATTGCCCGGATTATTGAATTGGCAATAAAGGCAAAATGCCCGGTTATCGGAATTTATGACTCCGGCGGAGCTCGTATTGATGAGGGCATTAATGCTCTCGCCGGCTGCGGGGAAATGATGTATTACAATACAATGGCCTCGGGAGTTATTCCTCAGATTTCGGTAATAGCTGGGCCTTGTGCGGGAGCGGCTTCTTACTCACCGGCTATTACAGATTTCATCTTTATGGTGGAGAAAACAGGATATATGTTTATAACCGGTAATGACGTAATCAAAAGCGTTACGGGAGAAGAATGCACCTTGCAGGAACTGGGCGGAGCGGCAGTACATAATGAAACAACGGGAGTATCTCATTTCCATTTTCGGAAAGAAAAAGAATGCTTCAAAGCCGTAAGAGAACTGATTAACATCCTGCCCTCCTCCAGTACGGAGAGAGAAGATTATAGATTCGTTGACTTTACCTTAAAGGACGACAGCAGAATTGAAGAGGTTCTGCCGCCGGAGGTCAGAAAAGTATATGATATGAAGAATATCATAAAGGAATTTGTTGATGAGGACAGCGTGATAGAGGTCCATGAAGATTTTGCAAAATCAATGATTGTGTGTTTCGCCAGATTAAGCGGTATTACCATCGGCATTGTTGCAAACCAGCCTCTTGTTAACAGCGGAAGCATAGACTGTGATTCCAGTGATAAAGCAGCAAGGTTCATTCGTTTCTGTGATTCCTTTCAGATTCCGATTATCACACTTGTAGATACGCCGGGTTACCTGCCGGGAACGAACCAGGAGCACAGCGGCATTATACGTCATGGCGCCAAGCTGTTGTTTGCCTATTCCGAAGCAACCGTAATAAAACTGACCGTAGTAATACGTAAGGCATACGGCGGTGCCTATATTGCCATGGGAAGCAAACATATGGGGGCAGATTTTGTATATGCATGGCCGCGGGCTGAAATAGCCGTTATGGGAGCGGAAAGTGCGGCTTCCATTTTATATAAAAGAGAACTGGCCGCTATGGCAGAAGAAACGCGAAAAGAGTACCTCACTGAGAAGACGGAAAGCTATGCGAAAGATTATATGAATGCAGAAATTGCTTTAAAAGAGGGGTATGTGGATGAAATAATAGAGCCCTATGAAATGAGAAGCAGACTGTTCCAGGATATTGTGGCATTGTCTTCCAAAGATGTCTTAAATAAGCCGTTCAAAAAACACGGCAATATTCCTTTATAGAATTATAAAGACAGAGAAAGGAGTCATGAAATGACATTAGGATTTACGGAAACAATGCTTCGCGATGCCAACCAGTCTCTGATAGCCACCAGACTGCCTCTTGCCAAATTCGAAGAGATATTAAACAGTATGGACCAGGCAGGATATTATTCCGTTGAGTGTTGGGGCGGTGCTACTTTTGATGCTTGTATCAGGTATTTGAATGAAGACCCCTGGGAACGGCTTAAAATCATACGTAAAAATATGCCAAATACAAAGCTGCAGATGCTGCTAAGAGGTCAGTGCCTGTTAGGTTACAGGCATTATTCCGATGATGTGGTTCGCAAATTTGTGTACAATTCAGTAGAAAAAGGTATTGATATTATTCGGATATTCGATGCCTTAAATGATATCAGTAATATTAAAGTGGCTGTTGAGGAGACTTTAAGATGCGGCGCACACCCTTCCTGTGCAATATCCTATAGTGTCAGCCCTGTCCACAATATTGAGAATTATATTAAACTGGCAAGAGAGATGGAAGAAATAGGTGCAAAATCCATCTGTATCAAGGACATGTCAGGAATTCTTACTCCCGCCGCTGCTTATACTCTGGTGTCAGAAATTAAGAAGAATGTGTCCATACCGCTGGTGCTTCACTCACATTGCTCTACAGGCACTGCACCCATGTCCTATTTAAAAGCCATGGAAGCAGGGATTGATGTTATAGATACGGCTATTTCCTGTTTTTCCGGAGGAGCCTCCCAGCCGGCAACAGAGGTTATGTTAGAGACAGCAAAAGGCTGCGGATATGAAGTCTCCCTGGATGCTGTGAAGCTCTCAGAGATTAACAGTCACTTTCGCAGGGTAAAAGAGGAGTTTATAACCGAAGGTGTACTTGATATAAAAGCAACCGAGACAGACCCAAGAACCCTGGAAAACCAGATTCCGGGAGGAATGTATTCCAATCTGATCTCCCAGGTAAAAGCTCAGAATATAATGGACCGGTTTGATGAAATATTGGAAGAAATCCCAAAAGTCCGTAAAGACCTGGGGTATCCGCCCCTGGTAACGCCTATCAGCCAGATGGTTGCTGCCCAGGCAGTTGCCAATGTGCTTTCGGGAGAAAGGTATTTGACAGTCTTAAAAGAAATCATTGGCTATTTTAAAGGGGAATACGGGTGTCCGCTGGGAGAAGTTAATTCGGAACTTATGAAACAGCTTACCGGCAGTACGGAATTTCCCGGCAAACGCTTATCTGAGGACTTGCCGGATATCTATGAAATGACAAAGGAAAAGTATAAAAATAAGAGCTATAACAGAAGTGATATCCTTACTACCATACTATATCCGGAACTGGCTGATGATTTTATTAATAAGAGGAATGCCAGGAAGGATTCGGTCTATCAGTATAGCTTTTATAAAGCCAATATGTCTGAGAAGCTGAAGAAGAGTGAAAAGCACAAAGATGTACCGGAAGACATCAAAGCGGTCATTACCGTGATTCTCGCAAGTAATTTGAAATTGCCTGTTAATCAAATACAGATTAAAGAAATCTATACATTGGATGAGGGGGTCAGCTAATGGAATATATTATAGAATTAAACGGAACAAAGTATGGTATTGAACTTACCAATTCAACGGCAACTATTTTGCAGAAGGTCAAAACAGGAAGAAGGGATCATTATAAAGAAATTATGGAGATTCCGGATCTTGACACAGAGGAAGAGGACAGTATTTCGAAGGATTCCGTTTATGTGAAAGCTCCCATGCCGGGGACGGTAATTCAGGTGCTGGTAAAAGAAGGGGAGCATATCCGCAAAGGTGACTTGCTGTTTGTTCTGGAATCCATGAAAATGGAGAATGATATCCTTTCAGTTAATGATGCAATCGTTGAAAAGGTTTATGTGGAGAGAGGCAGTAAGGTTGAAATCGGGAAGCCGTTACTTGTACTAAGCTGTTAATATTTTATTTCCTCTTAGTTGTAACGCAGGTATTGTAATCCTACGGTAAAAATGTAAGTCAAACAAATTTTAAGCTTGATTTTTATGGTAAGGCATGATATAGTAAGATGTTGTGAGATGGGATGGTCCTCTGATACAACGCCCTTTGACAGATTTGTACAAGCAGATGTTTTATGAGGCAAGGTATTAAGAACGTCTAATTTAAAGGAGGTCACAAGAATGAATAACATTATTAAAGAAATCGAAGCTGCTCAGCTTAAGAGTGAAATCGCAGATTTCAACGTAGGCGATACTGTAAAAGTATACGCTAAAGTAAAAGAAGGTAACCGTGAAAGAACACAGGTTTTCGAAGGCACTGTTTTAAAGAGACAAAACGGTGGCGCCAGAGAAACATTTACCGTAAGAAAGTCTTCTAACGGTATTGGTGTTGAAAAGACTTGGCCCCTGCATTCCCCCAGTGTTGAAAAGATCGAAGTTATCAGACACGGTAAGGTTAGAAGAGCTAAGTTAAATTATTTACGTGGTAGAGTAGGTAAGAAAGCTAAAGTTAAAGAAATCGTAAAATAATAGCACGTGGCCAAAAACGGGAAGGGACAACTACTTATAGTATTGTCCCTTTTATTGTCTGTTTATGATTTTCAGGAATATCCAATTTTTGACCGGATATTTACGAAAGGGGTTACAATGAGATATGATTTTGAAAAAGAGGACAAGGGTCCTGTAATAAAAAAAGTCATTATATCCTTAATTATATGGTTTGTTGAAATTGCAGCGGTTGTTGGATTTGCTTATTTTGTGGCAAATTATGCTCTGGAGAAGACGGTAATTACAGGCCAGTCCATGGAAAATACACTGATGGACCAGGACAAGATAATTATTAATAAATTTGCTTATGTCTTTCACAAACCCAAACGTTTTGATGTTATTGTGTTCAAACAGTCCGATAAAGAGCACAGCTATTTAAATACCAAAAGGGTAATTGGCCTTCCGGGTGAAACAGTACAGATTAAAGATGGCAAAGTTTATATTAACAATGAACCGCTAAAAGAGCAGATTGCAGTAGAAGATATTGAAAATGCAGGGTTAGCGGAAGATGAAATCAAATTGGATGAGAACGAATATTTTGTGCTGGGAGATAACCGCAACAACAGCGAAGACAGCCGGTTTGCCAATATTGGAAATATAGTTTCAGGAGATATCATCGGGAAAGCCTGGATTAGACAGAATGGTTTTTCCTTTATAAATAAATTAAACATCAGGAAGGAGGAATAAGTATGCATTTTCAATGGTATCCAGGTCATATGTCGAAAGCAAAACGTATGATGCAGGAGGACATGAAGTTAATCGATGTAGTCATTGAGTTAGTAGATGCACGTATTCCGCTTAGCAGCAAGAATCCGGATATTAATCAGATGGCCGGGAGCAAATCCAGGGTCATTTTATTGAATAAAAGTGATTTGGCAGACGATAACCAGAACCTTAGATGGAAGGAGTACTTTGAAAGTCAGGGCTATATTGCCGTTCTGGTGAACTCCAAAAAGGGAGACGGAATCCGCAAGGTAAATGACGCCGTAGTGGAAGCCTGCAAAGCAAAGATTGAAAGGGACAGGAAGAAAGGCATTCTAAACCGTCCTTTACGAGCAATGGTCGTAGGAATCCCCAATGTAGGAAAGTCTACCTTTATTAACAGCATCTCCGGTAAGGCAGCCGCTAAAACCGGTAATAAACCGGGTGTTACAAAGGGAAAGCAATGGATTAAGCTGAATAAATCCATAGAGCTGCTTGATACCCCAGGTATACTCTGGCCGAAGTTCGAGGATCAGAAAGTGGGTCTCCACCTGGCTCTTATTGGCTCTATTAAAGAAGAGATTTTAAACAGCTACGATTTAGGAATTGCATTGATAGGCTTCTTAATACGGAATTATAAGGGAGCCTTGGAACAACGCTATGGTATTACAGAAACAGAGAATGTGAATGAGAACTTAAGTGCAATTGCTAAGAAACGAGGCTGCCTGTTAAAGGGCGGGGAATTAGATCTTGAAAGAGCAGCCAGTTTTCTTGTAGACGATTTGCGAAATGCCAAGCTTGGAAAAATAACATTGCAGTTTCCTACAGATCTGGAAGCTGATAGTAACGGACCGGCCGGTAAAGCAGGTGCGGTTAAGAAAAATACTGCGGTAACGGTTGATAATGAAAATGGGGACTCACAAGAAAACGATAATATAAAAGTGAGCAATGAAAATAAAGATGTGATTACGGATACAGTGGAAATATAACCGTAATTAGCAAAGATACAAGATATTATAGATGTATAACAGAAAACGGATTGCCATAAAAGGTATACAGGGGTATACCTTTTATGGCAGCAGGATGAAAGTCTAAATACGAGGAATATGACATGGAGATGAGCATTAAGGCAATCAAAGGAGAATTTCTTCTGGCGAAAGAGGAAGATGTCGCCGATATAATTATTAAGTACCAGGATGATACCAGAGCAGGAGTAAAGAGCCTGATTGAGAAAGCAAGGAAACAGCAAAATGCCAAAGATACCGAGAGACAAAGAATCTTTGAGATGACTTCCTTTGAAAGAACTTATGGAGAGTATTCCTATATCTGTGGTATTGATGAGGTGGGCAGAGGACCTTTAGCGGGGCCGGTAATGGCGGCAGCTGTTATTCTTCCCAAGGATTGTGATATCTTATATATAAACGATTCCAAACAATTGTCAGAAAAGATGAGAGAAAAGCTTTTTGATGAGATTATGGAGAAGGCTGTAGCAGTGGGTGTGGGTTCCATACCTCCTGCAAGAATTGACGAAATCAATATCTTGCAGGCAACTTATGAAGCAATGCGCCAGGCCATCGGAAACTTAAAAGTTACTCCCGATATCCTGCTTAACGATGCGGTCACTATTCCCAAGGTAAGTATAAAACAAGTGCCGATTATTAAAGGCGATGCTAAAAGTGTATCCATTGCAGCAGCCAGTATTATAGCAAAAGTTACAAGGGACCGTATCATGACAGCTTATGATAAGATATTCCCCGCCTATGGATTTGCTTCAAATAAAGGTTATGGCTCTGAAGAACATATTAAAGCATTGAAGTTATATGGACCCACACTTTTACATAGAAGGAGCTTCTTGAAGAATTTCGAGATTAATAATTGATTGACTGTTGACGGACAGGAGGTGTGATTCGATGGATAGAAAAGAAAATTCCAAGGAAAAACTTTTGGACAGCCAAAATGCCAAGACTAAGACAGCGGTTGCTCTTGGGTATAACGCAGAGGACGCTGCCCCAAGAATCATAGCCACGGGAAAGGGTTATCTGGCGGACAAGATATTAAAAGGAGCCAGGGAGAACCAAATTCCAATACATGAAGACAGCAGATTGGCGGCAAGCCTTTCAAAACTTGATCTTGGGGATTATATTCCGCCGGAACTCTACCAAATTGTCTCCGAAATCATGATTTTTGTAGATGATATGGACCGCATAAAAGCAAAACTGGATAAATAACTGTAAAAGAAGCGTATAGATCCGGTTGAGGAGAATATGTATAATAAAAGGACCTTAGGAAATGAAAAGGAACAAAAGGCTGCAGCCTATCTTTCGTCAGCGGGCTATGAGATACTTGCTGCGAATTTTTACACCAGATTTGGGGAGCTTGATCTGATTGCAAAAGAAGATGAGGTGCTTGTTTTTATTGAGGTAAAGTACCGTAAGGATCTACAAAGCGGTTCTCCTTTTGAAGCGGTGGATAGCAGAAAGATTAAAAATATCTGCCGGGCAGCCAGATATTATATGTATATCAATCATATACCGGAGGATATTCCCTGCCGTTTTGATGTAATCGGCATTGTGGATGATGAAATAACAGTAGTACATAACGCATTTGATACACAGTTTTAGTTTGAAAAATGCGCTGGCTATGACGCGAACCTGAGGCATATGGAAAGGGGCATGAATTTGTTTAAAGATAACGAAAATGTAACACTGCATACGGATAAAAAGACTCCCTTTTTAACTTTTTCGGCTTTATCGGACATTCCTTTTATAAAACATGGCTTTACCACAAGGCTTGGAGGTGTCAGTGAGGGATATTATGAATCTTTGAATCTTTCATATTCCGTAGGTGACGAAAAAGAAAAAGTGGATGAGAATTATATAAGAATCTGTGAAAGTCTGGAGCTTCCTTATAAAGATGTGGTGGCTACCCATCAGGTGCACAAGACCAACGTTAGATTGGTGAAGGAAGAGGACAAAGGAAAGGGACTATATCTGCCAAGGGATTATGAAGAGATTGACGGATTAATTACCAATGAAGAGAGAATACCTCTTGCAACCTTTTATGCAGACTGCGTTCCGCTTTATTTTATAGATACCAGGAAGAAAGCTATTGGATTAAGTCATTCCGGGTGGAGAGGTACAGTAGGAAGGATGGGCTTAAAGACAGTAGAAGCAATGCAGAAAGCTTTTGGCTCAGAACCGGAGGATATTACTGCTCTGATTGGACCCTCAATCTGTAAGGAATGTTATGAAGTCAGCGAAGAAGTGGCGGAAGAGTTCATAAAAGAATTTAAAACAGAAATTAGTGATGGTCATAAAGAATTCCTCACTAAAAATCCAGCCGGCAGATACCAGCTGGATTTATGGGAAGCAAATCGTATTGTTCTTAAATCAGCAGGCCTTAAAAGCAGTAACATACATGTCAGCGGATTGTGTACCTGCTGTCATTCGGACCTGTTATACTCACACCGCGCTTCGAAAGGAAAACGAGGTACTTTAGCAGCCTTTTTAATGATAAACTAACAGTTATTCTTGCATTTCGCCCTATAATCAGCCAGCTGTACTTTTATCAGCTCACTGGATTTCATGATACCGTCAACAGAACTGTCATGGTTGAGGGTATCTATGATAAGGGAGAGATATTTACTGATATCTACATTGGTATAATAAGGTTTATCTATCAGCTCCGAGGATGTATGTATGAGGTTGCTGGTATAAACTCTGTCTATCATACCACTCTTGTAAGCTTCATCAAACTTGTCAAAGCCGCTGGTAAAAAGACCGAAGGTTGCGGCAACATAAACTTTCTTAGCTTTTCTTGCCTTTAATTCGGCCGCTACTTCCAAAACACTTTCACCGGAAGCAATCATATCGTCTACAATATAAACAGCCTTGCCCTCTACATTTCCTCCAAGGAATTCATGGGCGATAATTGGATTTTTACCGTCATTTATAGTGGCATAATCTCTTCTTTTATAAAACATACCCATGTCAACACTCAGAATATTGGAATAGAAAACTGCCCTTGACATACCGCCTACATCAGGGCTTATAACCATAAAATCTTCCTTTTCAATGGAAAGGCCATCCTCTGTCTTGAGCAATGCCTGTATGAATTGATAGGAAGTGTAGAAATTATCAAAGCCTTCTAATGGAACGGCATTTTGAACCCGGGCATCATGGGCATCAAAGGTTATGATGTTCTTAACGCCCATCTGCACCAGCTCCTGTAAAGCGGTGGCACAGTCCAAAGATTCTAAGATGGTTCGTTTATCCTGACGGCTCTCATAAAGAAAGGGAAGTATAACGGTAATTCTTCTTGCTTTTCCGTTGCAGGCATCAATCAGACGCTTCAAATCCTGGAAGTGGTCATCCGGTGACATGCTGTTTGGGGTATCATACAGGTTATAGTGCAGAGAATGGTTGCTTATATCCGCAAGGATATACAGGTCACTTCCATGTATACTTTCCTTAATTAACCCTTTGGCTTCCCCTGAACTAAAACGTGGTACAATTGCATTAACCAGGTAGCTTTCCTTATAATACCCGGTAAAAGAATGATTGCCTAAAAAGGATTCTTCCTCTGTTTTTCTGGAAGCAGAAATGTGCTTGTCCACTTTTTCCGCCATAGAACGAAAACCCTCTAAAGATAATATTTTCAATGGAGCTATAGGGGCTTTCACTGTATTTTCAGTCATTACTTGTCCTCCTAACTGTTAAGTAACAGGATTTCCTCAATCTATTTATTTATAGCACGGCATAAAAGGTAAGTCAACCTTCTATTCCTTCTGAAGCCAGAGAGTCATACCGGCACCATACATCTCGTTGGGCCTTTGAATAAAACCATATTTAGTATAAAAGTCTTCCTTGCCCTTAGCAGCAACCAGTACAACCATAACCTGGTCCCCCTGTGAGAGGGTATTTTTAATGTAATCGAGCATATCCTTCAAAATTAATTTACCGATTCCAAGACCCTGGTAATTCTGATTTACTACTACATCGGCAAGATAAGCTACATAGCCTCCATCACTGATAAGACGTGCCATGCCGACAGCTTGTCCGTCTATGACAGCGGCAGTAAGGTAATATGTATTCGACAGTCCCCTTTCAGCCTGGGTTTCCGGCAGTTCCTTCCAGTTGACGCTTTTTCTTAAAGCATTATATTCCTTCACAGTAAGGCTGTGTTTTAATTCAATATTCATAGTTGTTATGCTATAGCTTGTATAAAGTATTGACCCTTTAAGCTATTCTCCTATACTTTTTTGGAAGATGTCCAGAAATTATTATGCGCTCTTCATAACTGCTATGTCAAGATACAGCGGCCTTTTCTCAAAAATTATTTGATAATTATTCCTATAGCTGATATACTATCTAAGTAAAAGCAGGAGAGAAACGATTTAGTACTCGATTCTGCTGATTTCAAAGCAGTAATTTGTAAAGTAAAGAGAGGATTTTTATAAAATGAGTAAACCGATTGTTGCAATTGTCGGTAGGCCTAATGTAGGCAAATCGACTTTGTTTAATGCCCTTGCAGGCGAGAGAATAGCTATTGTTCAGGACTTCCCCGGTGTCACAAGGGATAGAATTTATGCGGATGTGACCTGGCTTGATAAGCAGTTCACTATGATTGATACGGGCGGAATTGAGCCGGAGAGCAATGATGTTCTGCTTTCTTATATGAGACAACAGGCAGAAATAGCCATTCAGACTGCTGATGTTATCGTTTTCCTGGTAGATGTAAGACAGGGCTTGGTAGACGATGACTTTAAGGTTGCAGATATGTTAAGACGTTCTACAAAACCCATTGTTCTTGTTGTAAATAAAGTAGATAATTTTGATAAATTGATGCCGGACGTATATGAATTCTATAACCTTGGTATAGGTGACCCACATCCTGTATCCGCATCTTCAAAGTTAGGACTTGGCGATATGCTGGATGAAGTCATCGGGCACTTTAATCCTGCGGATTTAAGGGAAGAAGAGGATGAACGTCCCCGTATAGCTATTGTTGGAAAGCCCAATGTAGGGAAGTCTTCTATTATTAATAAACTAATCGGAGAAGAAAGAGTTATCGTATCGGATATTGCCGGTACCACCAGAGATGCAATAGATACCACTGTCAAATATCACGGTAAGGAATTTATTTTTATTGACACTGCAGGTTTAAGAAGAAAAAGCAAGATAAAAGAAGAGATTGAACGCTTTAGTATTGTTCGAACGGTATCGGCTGTTGAGCGTGCAGATATTGTGGTCCTGGTAATTGATGCTATGGAAGGTGTTACAGAGCAGGATGCTAAAATCGCAGGAATTGCCCATGAAAGAGGAAAGGGTATTATTATTGCGGTAAATAAATGGGATGCCATTGAAAAAGATGATAAAACAATTTATAAGCATACGAAAGAGATAAAAGAAGTGCTTTCCTATATGCCCTATGCGGAAATGATTTTTATATCAGCAGTAACGGGTCAGAGACTTAACAAATTGTTTGATTTGATAGAGCAGGTCATACAGAATCAGAATTTAAGAATTGCTACCGGAGTCCTAAACGAGATTATGGCAGAAGCCGTAGCATTACAGCAGCCGCCGTCCGATAAGGGCAAACGCTTAAAACTATACTATATTACCCAGGTTTCCATCAAACCGCCGACTTTTGTTATTTTTGTTAACGACAAAGAATTAATGCATTTTTCCTATACCAGATATATTGAGAATAAAATAAGGGAAGCTTTTGGTTTTTCAGGAACATCACTTAAATTCTTTATAAGGGAGCGAAAGGAAAAGGAATAGTATGCTGCGTAACATAATCATATGCTTAATTTTGGGATATTTGTGCGGCTGTTTATCAACTGCTTATTTTGTAGGAAGAGCTAATAATATTGATATCAGAAAATATGGAAGCGGAAATGCAGGTACTACCAACGCCATGCGTCTGCTGGGTGTAAAAGCTGGTATTTTGACCTTTTTAGGCGATGCTCTGAAAGCACTCATTCCTATTTTGATTATAACCTTCGTTGTTTTTAAAAATGAGCCATACGTTCATCTGGTGGCACTTTATACTGGCCTGGGCGTTGTTATCGGGCATAATTTTCCGTTTTGGCTGCATTTTAAAGGCGGAAAGGGAATTGCGGCTACCGGTGGAGCTATTCTGGCTTTTGACTGGAGAATCGGATTAGCGGCATTGGTGCTATTTGTGGTTTCCGTTGCTATAACCAGATTTGTTTCCGTAGGCTCATTACTGATATCTTTGTTGTTTCCCATCGGGGTTCTGATTTTTTATCCGGGGGACCTACATATGCTTCTGATTAGTTTCCTGTTTACTGTATTGGCTTTTATCAGACACCGGACCAATATTCAGAGGCTTATGAGTGGAACTGAGAATAAGATTGGACAAAAAGCAAAAATAGAAGAAAAATAAGGGAGAAGTGTCAATGGCGAAAATAAGCATATTAGGTGCAGGTGCATGGGGAACGGCAATTGCTATCTTACTTGGAAATAACGGGCATGAGGTAGTACTGTGGTCAGCCCTGCAAGCGGAAGTAGAGCAGTTAATAAATGACCGGGAATTAAAAGACAAGCTTCCGGGAATTAAACTTCCCGGTAGTGTAAGCATCAGCGGTGATTTAAAATCCTCTTGTGAAAACAAGGATTTAATTGTATTCGCAGTAGCATCACCCTTCGTTCGTGCAACTGCTAAGAATGCGAGCAGCTTTATCGCTAAGGATCAGATTATTGTAAATGTAGGAAAAGGAATCGAGGAAAATACTCTTGAAACCTTAACAGATATTATTAAAGATGAGATTCCCCAGGCAGATGTAGCGGTATTATCCGGGCCAAGCCATGCGGAAGAGGTAAGCCGCGGAATACCTACTACTTGTGTGGTAGGGGCTGATTCAAAAGATACGGCACACTTTATACAGGACGTATTTATGAGTGAGTGCTTCCGTGTATATACAAGTCCTGACGTTATCGGTATCGAACTTGGCGGTTCTATCAAGAATGTAATAGCTCTGGCAGCAGGTATAGCCGATGGTCTTGGCTTTGGAGATAATACCAAGGCAGCCCTTATGACAAGAGGAATTGCAGAAATCAGCCGTTTAGGTATTGCTATGGGCGGTAAGATGGAGACCTT
>JAEXGM010000039.1 GCA_023450835.1 Bacillota bacterium
CTCTGTCAGAAAATCGGCTTTACGGACTCTTCTCCTTGGTGACTGTTAATTCCTCAGGCCGGTTTTCCTTAATCTGTTGCCTGTAATTTGCCGGACTGACTCCCTTGCGGTTATTGAATACCCGTACAAAGGTACTATAGGAGGAATAACCAACTTCGTATGCGATATCAGTAATGGACATTTTTGAAGAGGATAATAAGCTGCAGGCATTTTGTATGCGTAAATCCATGAGAAAAGTGTGGAAGCTGATACCCAGACATTGTTTGAAAATGGTACTGATGTAAGGTTTACTTAAATAAAAGAGGGTTGATAAACTCTTTAAGGTAATATTAGTATTCCAATTTTTATAAACATAATGGATAATGGACCAGGTGTTGTTTCCCGTGGTAGTTTGGAGGCTTTCACTGGTTTTCGTAACAAGTGATCTTCTATATCTGTCAAATAATATAAAGAACTCAATTATTTTAGCCTTTAGCATAAAATTTTTCCATACTTTTTCTTCTTTGTATTCTGCATTCATCTCACTTAAGAGGGTATAAAACTTCTCAGAGGTACTAGGATCAATATCATAAATTGTTCTGGCATTTAAATCAATATCAAATAGAAGATTGTTCATGATAAGTCCGTATTCGTCCTGGTCAAATAAGGTTTTGGCTGACAGACACAGATTGTAAAGGAGAACTTTTGAACCCTCTTTTATATGCATTTCATGAATCTGATACGGAAATATGACCGCAAAGGTACCGGGTTTCATCGCATATTCAATCCCGTTGATTTTTTCTATACCCTGTCCTTCAAAAACATAGTGGAGTTCTAAAAAACTATGTCCATGGGGAGATACATCATTTTTTATATTATGAATTGAAATATCAAAGAAAAAATTACTATCTTTTTCCGTGAGATATTGCGGGAGCATAGATTAACCTCTTTTCCTATAAGTTAATGAATATTTTTAGAAAGCATCATTGGAAAGTTTATTTGTCATGGAAAAATCCTGGATTCTTTCCTTTCTAATTTTAGCATAAATGATTAATTAATTCTATCATAAGACTGTAAGCAATTGAAAGACAGTTAAAAAAATGAGAGATTTCATGTAAAAATTGCTATGATTTTTATTTTTTAAATGATTATAATTCAGTTAACAGGATAAGAAAGGTAATGGAGTGCGTGGAAGGTAAGTTGTTTAATATTCAAAGATTTTCGATACATGACGGGCCTGGCGTGAGAACGACAGTTTTCTTTAAGGGATGCAATCTGAAATGCAGGTGGTGCCATAATCCGGAATCAATTCATAAGGATAATCAGATTGAGTTTTATTCTGAAAAATGTATTGGCTGCGGTGCCTGTTATCAGGTATGTCCACACGGGGTTCATTACCTTGATGAGAACAATATACATCAAATGGAGCGTAAGGAATGCACCGGCTGTCTTTTATGCGCCGATACCTGTTATGCAAATGCGTTGATGGGAGTAGGTCTAAATGTAGATGTCTCCTATCTGTTAAAATCTGTGTCGGAAGATAAATTATATTATAAAAATTCTTCTGGCGGAGTAACTTTTTCCGGAGGAGAGGCTATGCTGCAGATTGATTTTCTGGAAGAAATTCTACGAAGCTGTAAAGAAGAAGGCATCCATACTGCGGTTGATACGGCAGGCTGTGTGCCCTGGAGTTATTTTGAGAGGATTATACCGGTGACGGATTTGTTTTTGTACGATGTGAAAGCAGCAGATTCGGAAATACATAAACAACTAACGGGTGCAGAGAATCAGCTGATTCTTAATAATTTGAGAAGGCTTTCGGAGGCAGGAAAAGAGATAATTGTAAGAATTCCTTTTATACCGGGTCAAAATGATGACCAGATTGAAAAAATAGGGGAAATATTAGAACCCTTAAAGCTTGTCAAGGTGGAAGTAATGCCCTACCACAAGCTTGGCAACGGCAAATATGCTGCACTTGGCATGAAAAATGAATTATTCCAAATGGAAATACCGGCAGACGAACAGGTGGATAAAGCAATAACAATTCTAAAGAATTTTGGAATAAATGCAGATAGAACATAAAAAACATAGGGGGACCAATTATGCTAAACACGGACAAAGTTTTACTTTCACCATTATATGAGCAGAGAATCAAGAAACTTCACGAAGACAAGTTAGAAATCAACGAGGTCAAGATGAAAGAACTTGGGTCCCTCGATTTTGATGATTGGGGATTTGTACATTATCCTGATTTTAAGTTTGAGGCAAGACCCAATCATGAATCCGGAATTGTTTATGGCCCCCTTGCAATCGGAGAGCACTTAAGAAGGTTTTTTAATGAAATTCCAAAGTATATTAATAAAAACAGTGCGCTGGCAGGTGCCTGGGTAGGACCTTTGAGCAATTATGTAAAGGTTGAAATTGCTCCAAAAGACCAGCCGGTTGAACTAAGAGAAATATGGAATAAGTATGATACCAGGCCGGGTTTTGGAGGAATGAACCACTGTGCGGGAGATATATCCATCGGTTTGCAGCTTGGCTGGGGCGGATTATTAAAAAAGATAAGATATTATAAGAAATTAAATGCACCGGATAATACGAATTTTTATGACGGAGAAGAACAGGTAGTCTTAGGAATGCAGGAATGGATTTCGGCATTGGCTTTAGAGGCGCGCACACTGGCTGAAACTGAAACAAATCTAAAAACCAGAGACAATCTTTTGGAAATGGCAAAGGTAAATGAATGGCTGGTCAATAATCCTCCCAGAACCTTAAGAGAGGCCTGCCAGTTTATAGCACATTTTCAAACACTGGACCGCACGTATTTTGTCGGAGGAGCTCTTGATCAGCTGGATGAGGCTTTAAGACCATTTTATGAAAAGGACATACAAGGAGGCAGGCTGACCGATGAACAGGCGGTATGGTATATAGCAAGTTTATTCTTCAATGATACCCACTATTCCCAGATAGCCGGACTTACGCCGGATGGAAACAAGGATATGACAAGCCGGATGTCTTTTATCATTTTGGATGCCATGCATGCCTTACACATTCCAATCAATATTGCCCTGAGGGTTCATGATAAGGTAAATCCTGTCCTGTTAAAGCGGTCCCTGGAATATACCATGGAAGACGGATCAGGAGTTGATTATTCCTGCAATGTGGGATGTGAAGAAGGATACGTAAAGAATGGTTTTCCTATGCAGCTCGCAAGAAAAAGAGCGAAAGTCGGATGTAACTGGACCTGTATTCCCGGAGAGGAATATCCGTTACAGGACGTTACAAGGTGCAATCTTGGATTTGCCCTGTATTATGCACTCCAGGATATCAGGGGAGGGAACCCTTCCTTAGAAGCTCTTTTTGAAAGATTTTGTTTCCATACGAAAACAATCATAGACAGCATCAAGGCAGGATATGATAAGCATTACGAAGTAATGGGAAGAAATAAGCCCGAACTGGTTTATAACCTTTTCATGCACGGTCCCATAGAACGGGGGATCAATTGTTCGGAAGGCGGAGTGGATATTTTAAACTTTAATATAGATGGAGTTGCCTTAGCTACTGTTGCCGATTCCTTTGCGGCAATCGAACAGCGTGTTGTCATGGAGAAACGGATTACCTGGGAGCAGTTATTTTTGACCCTGGATAATAATTATGAAGGGGCTGAAAATATCAGGTTAATGATGAAAAATATAAAACGGCTGGGCTCACCGGACTCCCTAGCTAAGACTTGGGCGGTAAAAATAAGGGATTATTTTGTCTGGTGCTGTAAAAATGAAGGAACACCAAAATACCATCTGCCGATTATTCCGGGTATGTTTTCACATGGTACGATTTTGGAATTGGGTTCCAAATTACCTGCAACACCCAACGGAAGAAGAAGCGGAGAGGCAATATCCCATTCCAATGAACCTGACCCTGGCTTTGCAGCAGGAATACACACCTTTTCTCCGACCTTAAAAGCAAATGCCGTAGCACTGTTACAGCCTGGTTACGGAAACTCAGCACCCCTTCACCTGGATATCGATTTAGACTTATTAAAACACGAAGGTGGTGCAGATGCTCTTGCTGCTCTGATACATGCGCATAATCAAATGGGAGGTACTTTAATAAACTTAAACTGTCTGACGAAGGAAAAACTTCTAGAGGCGCATGAAAATCCACAAAAACATCCGGATCTGATTGTCCGGGTAACCGGGTATTCCGCATTTTTCGCATCCTTATCAAAGGAATACAGGCAACAGATAGTTGACAGGTTTTTATTCGCTGAAGCCAGCAGCTAGTGCAGTAGCTAACACAGTAGCTAAAGCTACGGCGATTGAAAAATATTTGGGTTTTACTAAAAAATGAATGGAGGAGTTATTATGTTAAGAGTAGCTTTAATGAGTAAATGGCATGTTCATGCAGAGGGTTATGCTGAACTTTTAAGATCCTTTTCAGATGCCGAAATAACCTGTGTCTGGGATGAAGAACCGGAAAGAGGAAGAGAATGGGCAAAGTCCTTAAATGTTGATTTTGAAGAGGATATGGATAAGATTCTTGCAAGAGAAGATGTAGATGGAATTCTGGTTTGCTCTCCTACAAGTATGCATGCCGAAATCATGAAGAAAGCTGCAAAGGCAGGAAAACATATATTTACGGAAAAGGCCATGGCACTTACGAAAAAAGAATGTGAAGAAATCACTGCCGAAGTAAATAAAGCCGGAGTTAAGTTTGGAATATCCCATCCGGCACGTACCACACCGTCCAATCTATATGTAAAAAGTGTAATAGACGCCGGATTAATCGGAAAAGTAACACTCTTAAGAATAAGAAACGGTCATGATGGGGCACTTAATAACTGGCTGCCGGAATACTGGTATGATGAGAGTAAAGCGGGCGGAGGAGCAATGATGGACCTTGGTTGTCATCCGATGTATCTTGCCAGCTGGATATTGGGAAAACCTGTTAGAATATCCTCTATGTTTAGTTATGTTACGAACCGGACAGTTGAAGATAATTCTGTCTGCACCATAGAATTTGAAAATAATGCGGTAGCAATCGTTGAAACAAGTCTTGTAACCTACAAAACTCCTTCCATGGTTGAGGTATATGGAACGGAAGGAACCATAGTCATTTGCGATAATGATATAAGGCTGACTTCTAAAAAGATGGATGAGGAATTTAAAGGCTGGGTAACACCGGCGAAACTTCCCGATGCTCTGCCGCATTCCTTAAGACAATGGGTGGATGGAGTTTTATATAATAAACCAATCCTTTTTGACACAGAAGCAGGCACGAAACTGACAGAACTCTTAGAAGCTGCCTATATCGCACATAAGGAAAAGAGAGAGGTATCATTTTATTAAAAGATAGAAAAGGGGGTAGAAACTATGAGTAAAAAATTAAGGATAGGAATCATCGGAACTGGCGGAATTGCAAATGCTCATATGAAAGCTTATAAAAGCTTTGAAGACATAGAAATCGTTGGCGGAGCAGATATCGTACCCGGTAAAGCAAAAGAATTCCTGGAAAAATGGGATTTACCTAATGCACAGGCTTTTAACAGTGCAGAGGAATTGATTAAAAATGTGGAAATGGACGGAGTAAGTGTATGTACCTATAATAAAACCCATGCGGAATGTACCATTGCGGCACTTGAGGCAGGTTTACATGTATTATGTGAAAAACCAATGTCTTTTACTTTACAGGAAGCTGTGGATATGGTAAAAGCTTCCCGTAAGGCGAATAAAATTCTGACCATAGGTTTCCAACCCCGTTATGATGCCAGCCGCCGTAAAGTGGATGATATTATCCGTTCAGGAGCTCTTGGCAAGATTTACTTTATTCAAAGCGGCGGAGGAAGAAGAAGAGGAATACCGGAGGGTACTTTCGTAGACGGAGATAAAGCGGGCTTTGGCTGTTTAGGTGATATCGGCTGCTATTCCATCGATCAGTGTCTCCATGCGGTAAGTTATCCCAAACCACTGACCGTATCAGCCATGGCAACAGATTATTTCGGAAAAAATCCAAAGTATTTTTCAGGTGCGGACACCTTCAATGTAGATGATTTTTCAGTAGCTTTTGTCCGTATGGAAAACGATATGACTTTTCTTTTCAAACAATCCTGGGCTATGCATGCAGATACATTGGGTGATACCATGTGGCTTGGAACCGAAGGTGGAATAAAAATCAAAAATGAGTTTGATTATTCCAATAAACCTTCCCGTACGATGTATTTTACAGACGTTAACGGTCAGAATATTGACAGCTATGTATTGCCTTCCTTACCTTTTAATGCTTATGAATCCCCAAAGGAAGCAGACATATTCGAAGCAAAAGTGCGTGATTTCTGTGATGCAATTTTAGAAGGACGTCCGGCACCTATTCCGGGAGAAGAAATTATCTACAATCAGGCAATCTGCGATGGTATTTACCGTTCCAGTAAATTACAAAGAGAAGTGGAAATAATTATACCTAATTTAGATTAATTATTGAAATGCTATTACTCCTTTATTTGTTCTGTAAACTAAAATTGGATTATTGCACCAGTGATAACTGATAATTTTATTATAAAAATAGCGGATTCCTTAACGGGAACCCGCTATTTTTTAGTTAAATATTCATCATAGTATACCTCTTTTCAAACTTTTACATTTCAATACAAATTTACTTACGGCATCTATATCCCTATATGAATCAATACTTACATTGAAGATAAAAATTATAATTTGGTAAAAATACATAAATAGAAGTAAAGAAAATGCGTCAAGAAGTAAAAATATAACATTTATGTTTCTTATAGATAATTATATAATGAGAAGCGAAATAGATAATTAATAAAAATAACGAAACTTATAACAACTTTTTTAGTTATTATGCTCACACTGCTGTTTATGACAGCATGTGGTAAGAATTTTCACATTGAATATCCGTGAGCATGGTTTAAATAAGCGATAGATAACAGGTATGGAAATGTGATTTGTCAAAATCATATTAACATAAATAAAAAATTTATGAGGAGGAGCACTATGAAAAGAATTATTTCATTACTGCTGACTGTGGGGATGCTCATATCTCTCGTAGGGTGCGGGACAAAATCCACAATCGAAACACCTGCCACAACCGAAACACCTGCTAAAACCTCGAGTAAGCCTACAGACCTAACTATGTGGTGTATAGCAGTAGAGAGCGATTCAAACCGCCATGCTTATGAAGCTGCTATTGCTGATTTCCAGAAAGCTCATCCGGAAATCAACCTCAAATGGGAAGCTACCCAAAACCAGGATTATAAGACAAAGATTAAGGCTGCCGCCGCAGCAAATGAACTGCCAGATATTTTCTTCACATGGGGAGGCGGTTTCCTTAGAGAATTTGTTGATGCTGGTCGTGTTTATAGCTTAGATGAAGCCTATGCTAAGTATGCATCCGAATTGCCGGATAAAGTGTTAGTAAACCACAAATATGACAGCAAGCTATATGCTGCCCCAACAAATTACAATGTTGTTGCGATGTTTGCTAATATGGAGCTTCTCAAGCAAGCAGGTTACGATAAAGTTCCCGGTACATATGAAGAACTGATTAAGTGCTGTGACGCTCTTGTTGCAAAGGGAATAATTCCTTTTGGCTGTTCAGGGAAAGAGACCTGGTGTGTTACCGAGTATCTTGAGTCCATTATCGAGAAGAGCGTTGGTGCTTCCGCACTTACCGATATGTATCTTGGCAAAGCTGCATGGAATAACGAGGGCGTTATCAATGCAGTTGACAATTTCCAGGAAATGATTAAAAAGAATTATTTTGATCCGGAGGGAATTGCACTTAGTAATGACGAAGTAAAAGCAAACTTCATAGCAGGAAAGTACGCTTTTTATATTAATGGTACATGGAACTGTGCAAGTTTTGTTGATATAGCGGATAAGATTCAGGTTGCGGAATTCCCGGTTATTGATTCTAGTAAGTCTCAGCTGGGCGAGCTCATCGGAGGTCCCAGTGATTCACTTGCTGTTTCAGCTACTTCTAAGAATCCTGAGCTTGCTGCAAATGCTGCACTTGAACTTGCCAAGGGTGTATGCCACTATGGTTACCTTGATGGTAACGGACTTCCGGCATGGAAGGTTGATTATGACACAAGCAAGCTCAACAAACTGACACTGGCAGTTGCTGATATTATGAATAATTCAAAACAGAGTGTTCTGTTTGGTGACGGTATTCAGTCTGCTGATAATGCAAACATTTATCTTGACTATGTTAACCAGATTTATGCTTCTGCAATTGATGGTAAGACATTTGCTGAAAGTCTTGATAAAGATCTTAAAAAATAATTCTGGGAAGTATATGATAATTTAAGAAAAATGAAGGAGAGCCGTTAAGCTGTTGGGTTCTCATTTAATAAAGGAGGAAGCGGTTTCCCAACGATTGTCTGGATCAAAATCATTTGGGAACCGCTTCTTATCTATTAGGGAAGGAATCAAGATGAAAAAACTATATAGTAATAAGCTGACAATTATTCTTTTTATTCTCCCTGCGCTGCTACTTTTTCTTCTCATTCTTGTTGCACCGATATTTATGTCGGGCTATTACAGCTTTTTTGATTGGAACGGCTTTGGAAAAAAGACTTTCATTGGAATAGAAAATTATAGGGAACTGTTTACCAGCAATTCAATAGGCTTTGTGAAGGCTCTGGGCAATGCGCTGCTTTTGGCACTGCTTTCAGTAGCAGTTCAATTGCCTCTCGCACTGGGGCTTGCACTTCTTCTCGGCAAGGGAAGAAAGGGGGAACGAGGTTTCCTTTCAATTTATTTTATGCCTGTTCTTATATCGACTGTTGTTATCGGCCAGCTATGGCTAAAGATTTACAATCCATCCTACGGTTTACTTAATGTAGGGCTGAAATCTCTTGGTCTGAATAGTCTGGCAAAAATTTGGCTTGGAGAAAAAACTACCGCACTCGGTGCAGTTTTCGTACCTGTTTTATGGCAATATGTTGGTTATCATATGTTGCTGATGTATGCAGGTATCAAGAGTGTTCCGACCGAGTATCGGGAGGCGGCAATGATTGATGGAGCAAGAGAGGGACAGGTAAACCGTTATATTATTTTACCGTACATAAAGCCTATATTGAAAATAAGCACTATCTTTGCTGTTACAGGCTCCCTGAAGTCTTTTGACTTAATCTATGTATTAACAAATGGCGGACCGCTACACGCAACGGAGGTGCCCAGTACGCTGATGATAAATATGTTGTTCCTGCGTAATAGATATGGTATGGGGAGTACAATTGCATTCCTTCTCATCATTTTATGTTTCACATTTGCTTTGATTATTGGCTGCATATTTAGGGATAAGGAGGATTAACAACATGAAAAACGATGATATCTTTCTAAATCAAAATAAGAAACCCGGAACCCAGGGTAATTCCTTCCTTAATAAAGGTGGCAAGAGCAAAGAAATTTGGATATACATAATATTAGGTATCTGGGCACTTATTAACCTGTTCCCTGTCTATTGGATGTTTACTTTCTCACTCAAAAGCAACGAGGAGATATTTGGAAATAATATTGCCGGTCTTCCGAAAGAGTGGCTGTGGTCAAACTATGAAAAGGCAATGGGTGTTGGACATATTGGTAAATATTTTTTAAATAGTACCATTATTGCTATTGTGACCATTGCAATAGTTATGCTGTTTTCACTTATGGCGACCTTTGCCCTGACAAGATTTTTTTGGAAGGGAAGGAAGCGAATGAACTCATTTTTTATGCTTGGTTTGACGATACCTATTCATGCGGCAATTGTACCTATTTATGTCACACTTTCAAAACTGCATTTACTCAATTCTTATTTATCTCTTATTATTCCCTACGCTGCCTTTTCATTAGCGATGGGGATACTTATTTGCACAGGTTTTATGCAAGAATTGCCCCTGGATCTTGATGAAGCAGCATGTATCGATGGCTGCGGTGTATGGGGGATATTCTTCCGAATTATAGTACCGCTGATGAAGCCGGCTGTAGCAACAGTGTCAATTTACACGTTTCTGCAGTGCTGGAACGAGCTGATGTTTGCGAACGTCTTTATTAGTGATTCCGCACACAAAACACTGCCTGTCGGTGTGCAGGCCCTTTCCGGACAGTATACGACGGATTGGGGGCCTATAGGTGCGGCGTTGGTTTTAGCAACATTCCCAACGCTCATATTCTATGTATTCTTTAGCAAGAAAATACAAGATAGCTTTATTGCCGGAGCAATCAAGGGTTAGTGGTAAGGTGATATTTTGATTCAGATGGGTTTCGGCTTTGTTTAAATAGCTGTATTCTTAACAGAGCCGGAAACCTATTGCATTATGTTGAAAATAAGCAGCAGATATGATACGATAAAGCATGGAAAGAAATGGAATTATATAGTAAAAGAATTTACACGACTATACATGATTGAGGTGTAGAAATGAGGCATGGCGGCAATAGGCTAAAGCGCGATATTAAAATGTCGTTGCAGCAAACGACCCTGTTAAT
>JAEXGM010000049.1 GCA_023450835.1 Bacillota bacterium
CACCACCGGTAATTACGACAACCTTTCCTGTAAAATCCATATCCCCTTCTCCGCCTTTCTTCATTGTTCAGCAATTAAATACAAAAACAAAGCAGCAGGATTCATATCAAAATCCTACTGCTTCTTATTATAACACGTTATAAATAAAGAATCGAGGCGACAAGATTTGAACTTGCGACCTCTGCGTCCCTAACACAGCGCTCTAGCCAAGCTGAGCCACGCCTCGATTGTTTCTGTGAATTATGTCTTGCGTCTCACAGCAATAATATAATATAATATTATTTGAAAAAAATCAAGAGGAATTTTCATATTTTTTAAAAAAATTTAAAAAGTATTATTAAGTAGAAAAAAACGCTATAAAAACTGCCATAATCCTACAACTTTAGGCAGTTTTGGAGGGACATCAATGGATATTATACGAAATTATCAAAAAGAGCTTGATAAAATCCTGTCGGATTTTGAATCAAAAGGAATTGTACCAAGCCTCCTGCTCCACAGTTGCTGCGCACCATGCAGCAGTTACTGCCTGGAATACCTGACGAATTATTTTCATGTTACCATATATTATTATAATCCCAACATCTCTTACAAAGAGGAATACGACCGGAGGGTACAGGAGCAGATACGCCTTATCAAAGCAATGCCGGTTAAGTATCCCATTTCTTTTCTGGAAGGGACCTATGAACCGAAAGTTTTCTACCAGATAGCCAAAGGTCTCGAAGATCAGCCCGAGGGCCGCGAGAGATGCTTCGCCTGCTATGAACTGCGGCTTTTAGAGGCTGCCAAATGTGCAAAGGAGAACGGATTTGATTACTTTACCACCACCCTTTCCATCAGCCCTCATAAGAATGCTGCCAAGCTTAATGAAATCGGTGAAAAGACCGGCGCTGTCTACGGCGTTTCCTACTTGAATTCGGACTTTAAAAAGCGGAATGGTTATAAACGCTCCATCGAACTTTCCAAAGAATATGATTTATACCGTCAGGACTATTGCGGCTGCGTGTATTCTATGGTAAATAATCATTCATAGACCTTATTTCCCTGTATTTAAAACCTGTTTTTCTTGATTTTTATCCTTTTTAACTTATTTATTTCATCATTTATTAACTGAATTACCGGCCGGAAGTCCTCCTCTTTGCAGGTACATATACAGAACCGGATTCCTTCTGACGCCGGAAAATCATTCAGATAGCAATTCATAATACTGCTTACAAGAATATTCTTCTTTTTCAAACAATTCACTAATATCTCCGAGGTATTTTTCTCTGTTTCTATCAGAGCATAAATACCTGTGGAGGGAATGTGATATCTTACCTGCTCTGTAAATATCTCTTGGCAGGCTGTTCTTAAAGTCTGCATCTTCTTATGATAAAAGCGCTTTGTCCTTGTTATATGGGATTTATACATACTGCTTTTTAAGTAGATTTCAAGAGCTCCCTGGGTAAGGATGGAAGTATTTAAATCCATACTTTGCTTAAATAATGTAAAACTCTCCTGAAGAATTTCCGGCAGAATAGTCATTCCAAGCCGCAGTCCAGGCAGCAAGGTCTTGGAAAAACTCCTGATATAGATAATCTTATCCTTTGCTCCCATGGCATACAAAGAATCCTGCTTTTCTTCAATCTCAAGGTCCGCCAGGTAATCATCTTCTACAATATACACCCCATAACGGTCTGCCAGCTCTAATATGTCCTGTTTTTCTTTCTTACCATAACGAAAACCTGTTGGGTTCTGAAATCTTGGCATGATATAGAAGAACTTAACGTCCCCGGATTGAAAAGCCGTTTCTAAGCCCTTTAAGTCAAGCCCTTCTTCACTTCTCCTTACCCCTGTAGCAGGAATGTTGTTACATTGAAGTACCTTCAGCATAACAGAATAAGTAGGCTGTTCCACAACGATTCTCCTGTTCCCGGAGGGGAAAGGCATTGCTGCCAGGATATACAAAGACTGCTGCGCTCCGTTGGTAATAAAGATATCCTGCTGCCTGGTAAAGATATGCGAATTCATCAGATGCTTAACCAAAGCAGTTCGCAGCTCATCCATTCCCTGGGGCTTATCATATTCTAAAAGTTTGTTCTTATAGATGTTAATAGATTTTTCCATGCAATGATAGAAATCTTTATAGGGATGAATACTCTCGGGCGGGGAAACTGTAATTAAATCAATCTTCGCTGTATTTTTTCTCTCATACTTGGATTTTACAACATAATATCCGCTCCGTTGTGCGGAGTAAATCAAATGCTCCTGTTCTAAGAGCTGGTAAGCTTTAATAACCGTATCAGAATTATAGCCGCTTATCCTTACAAGCTCTTTAATGGATGGCAGCTTTTCGCCAGGCTTTAATTCATTCTTTCTTATCTTCTCCCGCATAGACTCAGCAACTATCTGATATTTGTACATTCTTTCACCGCTTTCCGCATCAATCTGTACCGGTACAGATGAAGGCAATATGACTTGCTTTCTACTCCGTTTGGCTTTAACTTAAATCTAATATATCATACTTTATCAAAGGAGAAAATTATATTATGAAAGAATTTCCGCTTAGTCATCAAACCTTGAAACAGCTTACTTCCCTCTACCCTACTCCCTTTTATATCTATGACGAAAAAGCAATACGTGAAAATATTCAGAACCTGAAAAAAGCTTTCTCCTGGAACAAAGGCTTCAAAGAATATTTTGCCGTTAAAACTACACCTAATCCTTATATCCTGCAGATATTTAAAGAAGAAGGCTGCGGCGTGGACTGCGCTTCCGAAACGGAACTTATGCTGGCTGATTCCTGTTCCTTTACCAGAAAGGATATTATGTTTACTTCTAATGTAACTTCGGTTGCTGAATTCAAACGTGCTTTAAAACTTAATGCAATAATAAATCTGGATGATATATCACATATTGAGACCTTAAAGGAAAGTGCCGGTTATACGGCTGATTCCCAAAGCAATCTGTCCGGTAAACTTCCCGAAATTGCCTGCCTTCGCTTAAATCCCGGTGGGGTTATTACTTATGAGAATAAGAGTATATTAGATTATGATGATTATAAGTTTGGGTTGTCTGAGGAGCAGTTTATAGAAGGAATTAAGACTCTGAAGAAATGTGGTGTAAAGCGATTTGGTCTGCACAGCCAATTTGGCTGTCATAGGAGGGAGGCGGATTATTTCGGAGAGAATGCACGGGTTGTATTTGAGAAGGCAGGTATCATAGCAAAAGAGACAGGCATTCAATTTGAATTCATTAACCTTGCAGGAGGGTTGGGAACTCCTTATTATGAGGAGGAGGACAGAGCAGATATTAAGGCAGTAAGTCAGTTAATTAGGGCAGCTTACGAAGAAGTGTTGGACCCAGACGGTATATCCCCGGTTCCTCTGTATTTTGAATTAGGAATATTTATGACAGGGCCTTATGGTTATTTTGTATCTTCCGTACTTCATAAGAAAAAAACCACTAAGACTTTTTTAGGTCTGGACGGCTCCACCAATAGCTTTATGAGTCCCTCCAGATATTCTAATTATCATCACATCACAGTGCTGGGTAAAGAAGAGGAACCATGTGACCATTTATACACAGTTACCGGCTCTTTATGTGAGAACAGAGACCGCTTTGCATCAGACAGGTACTTACCGGCTGTCAATTCCGGAGATATCTTCGTATTTCATGATGCCGGAGCCTATGCATATTCACATGCTAATAATTTTAATGGGAAGCTGCGTCCGGCAGAGCTGCTACTACTCAGTGACGGTACAGTACAACAGGTAAGGCGTGCCGAAACAGCAGGGGATTATTTTTCTACATTGGACTATCCTATAAAGATTGAATAGATATAATATTAGAGTATATATTAATTCTCTTTTACGTCAAAAGACTGCCAATTAAATTTGATAATTTGCAGTCTTTTAAAATAACATATTAAACATCATGCCCATCCGAATACGCTGCAAGTTTGGGTCATGGATTTCGCAGAGATAAATTATGTGTAAAAATTGTATTTTAGTTCTGCACTAACAGCCATGCCATCTCCAATGCACCGCAGCAAGTTCACACAGGGTCTCGCCGGAACAAATCTCTGTGTGTAAAAAATATATTTTAATTTCACACTAGCAACCATGCCATTTCTAACTTATATAAGAATTATGGTTTTCTGTAATTCGTACTATCTTCGAAAATATTCAATCGCCAGAATAATAAGGCCTATTAAGAGAATGGTGGTTGAAATATACATTGGCCCCGTTAATTCATATACATCCATTGTTGTCATAAGCCTTCCAGGCGGAATATTGTAACTTCCATTCGTAGTTGAGAAATACCCCCAAAATAGTAGTAGAGCTATATCAGAGAATGCTCCAACTATGAATAAGCAACAGCCGATAATTGTTCTTTTCATATAATCCCTTCTCCTTTATACCCAGTATTTGTTAATGCAATAATATCCTATTCTCTTTCAGTAATCAATAAATAGATATAAGGGTATAGGAAGTTTCTCATTAATTAAATAAGGCCGCCACGGCAGCCTTATTTTTATTTATCCAATGCCTTTATAAGATTGATCGTACAAATATAACCTGTTGTTTCCGGCCATCCCAATTTTTTTCTTTTAGCTCGAATAGCTGCAGCAGTCTTATCTCCCCATACTCCGTCTATCTTCACTCCAAGCTTCCATTGTAACCAACGAACATATGACGCCTTTGCTGTAGTCTTCGTGACTTGTACGGCAGGTTTATCACAGTATCCTTTCAGGAAAAGAACTCTTTCCTTCGCTCTGCGTTCTGTCAGACCCGGAATTACTTTTCCTCCCGACTTATTCCATTTCCTAAACTGCTCGGCAGCGTTTATATAGTCCTTTTTATTTAGCTTCTTCAAAAGTGTACTGCCTTTTAATACCGATTCACCACAGTTATATGAAAAACTTACTAAAGCATCAAACATATTCTGAGTCATACCAACTAACACGTAGTTATTTACTGATTTTTCAAAGCTCTTCAAATCGGTTTTTAGCATTGCTTCCGCCTGGGCAAGGGT
>JAEXGM010000070.1 GCA_023450835.1 Bacillota bacterium
AAAACTCTGTTTAATGTGCCTTTAATATATCATGGTAATAATATAAGTATGTATCCATACTTTATTTTTTACAGTATTTATTTGTATATATCATAATTGTGATAACACATATTGATATTCCAATAATGAATATTACAACTACAGGTATTAAAGAGTCTTCGGTTTGAATTCCGATTTGTACTTTATAAGTAAAATATGTTAAATAAGATGTTAGAATAGCAGTAGCAAAACAGAAAACACTCATGGCACGGCATAATTTCTTTTCATTGTATTTTTCTTTTTCTTCCTTCGATGCCGTATTATAGCCTGCAATCAGCCGGCTGCCCTTTCCAAAAAAGAAGAAAATCCCCATAATCAGAAACATCAGAATTAAAACTATCATAAAGTAGATAGCACCCACAGTACACCAGCTTTCTTAAGGATCCAAACTAAGAGCAATATTTTTATATCTCTATAATCCATATTATACCACATATTATTTATCCGGCGTAGAAGATTATCATTAGTTTATTGCGGCAGAGTTTAACAAAAAAAAATAGCTACCTTATATTGACTTAATGAAATGAAAGGACTAAAATAAATTTAAAATTGGTGTTACCAATTTAGATATGAACATAAAAACAACTGACATCATAGGGAAAGGACAAAATCGAGCAGGCCGACAATCGATATTACGGAACAAATCTATGAAATTTTTAAAACAATTTGGAATTATACTTTTTTTCACTTTTCTCGGGGAGGTATGCAAGTATCTTATTCCGCTGCCGATTCCGGCGGGAATATACGGGTTGCTGCTGTTGCTTGCAGCACTTATGACCAGAGTTATTCAATTGGAACAGGTAAAAGAAGTCTCCGCTTTTCTCATTGAGATTATGCCCTTAATGTTCATTCCGGCTTCCGTCGGAATACTGAATTCATGGGGTGTACTAAAAGGAATCTGTATTCCCATCAGTATTATTACAGTTGTTACAACAATTATTGTAATGGTGGTTACGGGAAGGGTTACACAAGTTGTAATTAAGAGAGACAAGAGGAAGAAATCATGAAGAGTATACTGTCAGAATCTACTTTCTTTGGAGTGCTAATCAGTATTATAGGATATGAGATTGGCTTGTATTTAAAGAGAAAGCTAAAACTTACTATCTTCAATCCATTACTTATCTCCATTATTTTTGTAATAGCTGTTTTACTGATATTTCATGTGAAATACGACAGTTATAATAACGGAGCCAGGTACTTAAGCTATCTGCTTACTCCTGCGACCATATGCCTTGCAATTCCTCTCTATGAGCAGATGGACTTATTAAAGAACAATCTGAGGGCAATCCTTACCGGAATCATTTCGGGAGTTCTTACAAGTTTGGGAAGTGTCTTAATCCTCTCGGTTCTGTTTCATTTCTCACATAAAGAGTATGTTACGCTGCTTCCGAAATCTATTACCACAGCTATCGGAATGGGAGTTTCGGAAGAATTGGGCGGTATTGTTACAATTACGGTTACGGTCATTATTGTTACCGGAGTGATTGGAAATATTATCGCGGAGAAGGTATGTAAGATCTTTCGCATTACGGACCCGGTAGCTAAAGGTATTGCCCTGGGTACGGCAGCCCATGCAGTTGGAACGGCAAAGGCTATGGAGATGGGAGAGATAGAGGGGGCCATGAGCAGTCTTGCAATTGCCGTTGCCGGTCTTATTACGGTGGTTGGAGCTTCTGTTTTTGCAAACTTCTTTTAAGAGGAGTGAAAGGATTGGAGGGTTAAAATGATTATTACAATTGGAAGAGAGTATGGAAGCGGCGGTCACGAAATCGGAGAGAGACTGGCCAACCAGTACCAGATACCATTTTTTGATAAAGCAGCTCTTGTAAAGGAGGCAAAGGAAAAGGGCTTTTACGATGAAATCATATCTTTTTATGATGAAAAGCCGGTAAATAGTCTCCTGTATGCCATAGCAATGAACAGCTATTCTGAAAATATCGGAAAGATGCAATTTGACTTAATCAGAAGTATTTCCAAAAACAAAGACTTTGTTATCATAGGAAGATGCGGCAATTATATCTTTAAAGAAGAGAAGGATATGGTAAGCGTATTTATCCATGCCGACATACAGAAGCGGATGCAGCGTGTCAGAGAGGTCTATGGAATAGAAGAGAAGAATTTGAAAGCTTATATTGAAAGGATTGATAAACAAAGGGCATCTTTTCATAAGTTCTATACAGACCAGGAATGGGGAGACGCGAGAAATTATCATCTGGCCATTAATAGCGGAGAGGTCGGCATTGATGCCTGCACTCAGCTGATTTCGGAATTTATTGAAAAAAGAAAAGGAAACTATAAATAGTCTATGGAAAACAGAGAGTATACAAAAGTTATTGCCTACGTGAAAGAGCGGATAGCAAAAGGTGAGTTACACTCCGGTGATAAGCTCCCTACGGAAAGGGAGCTGGCGGAAGTTCTGTCAGTGGGGAGATATTCTATCCGTGAGGCTCTCAGAATTATGGATGCGCTGGGAATGATAGAGAGCAGACAGGGTTCTGGGAACTATCTGATTACAAACATAGAGAAAAATCTCACGGAATCCATGGAATTAATGCTATTGATTAAAGAAGTCGATTACAGCCAGATCAGTAAACTGCGCCGGGCAATTGAGCTTTATGCCTATGACTGTGCCTTTAAAGAGATATCAGACGCTAACTTAGAGGAACTGGCTGAAATAACAGAGGGTATGAAGCAAAGCACGGAGGAAGAAAAAGTATTGCTGGATAAAAGGTTCCATGATATGATAATTGCAGGCAGCGGCAACACCTTAATTATCAGTATTATGGCCTCTTTATCCAGCGTATGCAGCAAATTGATTGAACAGGTAATTACCGGCTCCAGCCCTGAAACCGAACAGCTTCTCATGAAAATCCATGAAGATATGCTGAAGGGGCTTATGACCAAAGACCTTTCCCTTGGCATCCAGGCCATCAATAGACATTATGACCTGATTGATTCGCAAGTATCCCATTAAGTGCTGTCTGGCCGGCTATATGGCCAATCTTAATTGAGAGGCTGGATTGATTGCTCAGCAAAAAAAGTGCTCTATTCCTGGACAGACGTAGTCCGGTAATGAGATATTACCATAATTCTTTTATGTATTTAAGGGTTGACAGGGAACTTCAGGATAGGATTAACAACAATGTGAATATTATATTTTAGACAGGTATTAAACAAGCTGAATTAAAGATAGACCATATCTTTAATTCAGCTTGTTTTGATAAAGAGGTAAAACTATACTTCCTTAAAGTATTTATGCTATAATATTGCTGATATAGTAAGTTGAAAGATACATATGGAATATACGGAGAAGGTATAAGCCGCATGTTAAAGGAGAAGGAGCAGGACATGTATACGGTTGTTGTTGCAGATGACGAAGAGGAGCTGAGAAAAGCACTGGTTCGCAGAGTAGAATGGGAGCGCATAGGTTTTCAGGTAGTGGGGGAAGCGGAGAATGGAATAGAAGCCTTGGAATTGGTGGAAAAGTTGGAACCGGACCTTTTATTGACCGATATCCAGATGCCCTTTGTTAATGGGATAGCACTGGCTAAGCAGGTCAGAGAAATACGTCCTAATATCCATATCGCATTTATTAGTGGTTATGATGATTTTTCCTATGCCCAGCAGGCTATTCAGTATAATATTATAAGCTATATATTAAAGCCCGTATCGCTGGCGGAGATGACCGCCGAGCTGACAAGCATTAAAGATAAGATGGATGTGAAATTTCGGGAGTTCTCGTCCCGACCTGCAGTTAATATGGATATATCCGCTTTTTTGATGCCTTTGTTGCTGGACGACTTTCAGGAAGAAGATAAGGAAGACAGAAGAAACAGGTTGGAAGATATTGCGGTATCCTGCGGACTGCTAAATGGTGCCGGCAGGGACTACGGATATACGGTTATGGTAACCCGGATTACAGATGAGGAAAAAGGAAATTGCACCACCCCTGATAATGTGAATGCAATTGATATGATTTTAAGAAAATATATAAAGCA
>JAEXGM010000131.1 GCA_023450835.1 Bacillota bacterium
TGACAGAACACGGATATACCAAATCTAATAAAGAAGCCTTCGAGAAGTACTTAAACGACTCCTCTCCCTACTATGTTCCGAGAGAATATCTTACTCCCGAAACTGCCATTTCTCTTATACACCAGGCGGGCGGTCTCGCTGTTCTTGCTCATCCCCTGCTATATAAATATAACCTGGAACAACTGGATGAGTTAATCTCTCTCCTTGCCGGATTTGGCCTGGATGGCATTGAGACCATCTACTCCATGAATACCGGCTTTGATGAGGGAATTGTCAGAAGATTTGCCAACCGTTATAATCTCGTGATGACGGGCGGTTCTGATTTTCACGGCAGCAACAAGCCGGATATCTCTCTTGGCTCCGGCAAGGGGAACCTGCAGATTCCTGAAACTCTGTTAGAACCTATTGAAAAACGCTTAAAAGAAAGGTCCCTGTAATCCAGGGACCTTTCTTCTCATATTATTCTTTATCTTTGGAAGCTACCGCTGCCTGAGGTTTCTCAATTTCTACAATCGCAGTCTTTTTCATAGGAATACGGCAGTTCTTATTATTACCGAATTCAACAATTACTACATCATCCATTACATCAATAACAACTCCGAAAAAACCTCCGGAAGTCAGAACACTGTCTCCGTTTTCAAGTGTTGACATCATGGCATCCATTTTCTTCTGCTGTTTTTTCTGGGGACGGATAGCCATAAAATAAAAGATACCTACCATAACTACGATCCACATTATTAGTGTTGCCATAGATGTGAGTCCACCTGCTTGACTTGTTAAAATTCCAAATTGCATATTATTCCTCCTAAAAATAAATTATTATTTACTCTTCGCCTACGGCGAAATTGCCTACGGCAAAGCCGTCCAGCTTAGCTTTCTTATATTCCGCATACCTTTGTTCTTCAATGGCAGTACGGATTTCTTCCATCATGTTATTATAGAAATACAGGTTATGGGTTACTAAAAGTCTTAATCCGAGCATTTCCTTCGCCTTCAGCAGATGCCTGATATATGCTCTGCTGTAATGTTTACATACAGGGCAGCCGCATCCGGATTCAATAGGTGCCGCATCCAGTTCATATTTGGCATTCATCAGATTCATTTTACCATGGTTTGTATAGGCGTGTCCATGTCTTCCGTTTCTTGCCGGATAAACGCAGTCAAAAAAGTCAACTCCTCTTTCAACTGACTCCAGAATGTTCTCGGGGGTTCCCACTCCCATCAAGTAAGTAGGCTTTTCCAAAGGCAGGTAGGGTACCGTTTCCTCCAGAATATAATACATCTCCGCATGGCTCTCACCTACCGCCAAACCTCCCAGGGCATACCCGTTCAGGTCAAATTCAGAAATCTTTTTGGCATGTTCAATACGGATATCCTTATAAGTACCTCCCTGATTGATGCCAAAAAGCATCTGGTTCCTGTTAATGGTATCCGGCAGACCGTTCAGCCTGGATAATTCTTCTTTACAGCGAACAAGCCATCTGGTCGTCCTGTCCACGGAATTCTGCATATAGCTTCTTTCTGCCGGGTGAGGAGGGCATTCATCAAATGCCATTGCAATGGTGGAAGCCAGATTGGACTGTATCCTCATACTTTCTTCCGGTCCCATAAATATCTTTTTACCGTCGATATGAGAGTTAAAATAAACTCCCTCTTCTTTAATCTTTCTAAGTCCTGCCAGGGAAAACACCTGAAACCCACCGGAATCTGTAAGTATCGGTTTGTCCCATACCATAAATTTATGAAGTCCGCCCAGTTTTTTTATCACTTCATCTCCCGGTCTTACATGAAGATGATAGGTGTTGGATAATTCCACCTGTGTTTTCATTTCCTGCAGGTCCTGGGTGGATACTGCACCTTTTATTGCCGCTGCCGTTCCGACATTCATAAAGACCGGGGTCTGTATCACGCCATGTACGGTATGAAATTCTCCCCGTTTGGCTCTTCCGTCTTTTGCCAGTAACTTGTACATTATATTCTCCGATCTGTTTTTCCGTATAAATTACTTTTCATTAAAAAAGCTGATTGCTACTGTACAAGTATACCTGTTGCCGCACGCTTTTTCAACTAAAATTTATAGTATTATTACCAAATTTGTTGCTTTTTTATCTCATTTTTGATAACATGTTAAATAATTACATTAGAAAGAAGACCGTTATGTCTATCAGGAATAATCTTAGGATTACGCTATTCGTACTGTCTCTTCTGCCAATTATTTTCCTGTCGGCACTATCCTATCATATGATGTCTGACAAGCTGATTGCAGCAGAGAAATCTACTTTAATGCAGACGGCAGTAACTAACAGTCAAGGTCTGAAGGCTCTCTTAGAGAGCAGGCAAACAGAAATCAACCTTCTGGCTCAGGACAGCAGTATTTATGGCTACGCGTCCTTGGTCTCGGGGAAGTCTGCTTCAAACCCAACTACTAAGAATACTTCCTTCTTAAATGCAGTTAATTCCCTTGACAGCCGCGGTAAAATCTTATCCTATTATCAGAACATAAAAGTATTTGACCTTGATAATACTGTAATACTAAGCACGGATGGGCAGGAAATCAATAAACAGGTACCGGATAATCTGACTCTCACTTATATGAGAGCAACTGCGGGCGAAGCAAAGGCTGTAAGCGGTATCATAAAGAAAAAACAGAGCGACGGTTCTTACCATTTCTATATTGAAATAGGCTGTCCCATTAAGCAAATAAATAATTCAAAAAATATCTTGGGGTATCTGGTTGGTACCCTTGACCTCTCAAGTTTTAATTCTTATCTAAGCTCCATGACCGTAGGCAGTAAGGGTTATGCTTTCTGTCTTGACAAATATGGCAATTATATCTTTCATCCCAATAACAGATACATTGACACCAATATAAAAGACGACCGTTTAGGAAGACTTGTCACCGATTACTATAGCGGGAAAATAGAAGAATCCGGCAGCTTTCAATATGCCTTTGAATCTATGGATACGATTTATGGCTATAGCATCTTAAAAGATACGGGATGGGTCATCGTTATGAAACAGGGGGCAAATTCCGTTACCGGTCTTGCCCGAATTATTTTATACATATTTCTGGCCGGGATAGTGCTCTGTTCTCTTATTATGCTATTTGCAAGCGATAAGGTAGCAACCTTCTATACAGAGCCTATCATGGAACTTAAAAATACCCTTAGGACCGCTTCCGAAGGAAATTTAAGGGCCCAAAGCAATATCCGGTCCAAAAATGAGTTCGGTGAACTCTCCAGAAACCTGAACAAAATGCTGCACATCGTCAGAAGCAGCTACAATGAGCTTTCTGCCATGCATGAGGAGCTTATTACCAAGGAAGAACAGCTCCGACTAAATTATAACCATATAGAATATCTTGCTTATCATGATATTCTTACGAACCTTCCTAATAAGATGGCCTTTATAGAGAGGGTAAATCAGGCGATTTCCTCTTCTCCCGGCTCCAATAAGCTTCATGCCGTATTCTTTGTGGACATGGATGATTTTAAGACTGTCAACGATACACTGGGGCATGAATACGGTGATAATCTTCTGTCACAGACCGCAGCACATCTGCTTTCCCTTACTACCAGTGATGATATTCTTGCAAGGGCCGGCGGAGATGAATTCCTGCTTTTTCGTGAGAATCTGGATAATGAACAGGAGGCTCTGGATTTTGCCGAGACAATTATTGAATCCCTCAAAGTTCCCTTTCATATTAATGAGGAATATATCTATGTTTCCCTCAGCATCGGAATTGCCCTTTATCCCAAAAACGGGCTTACCCATACATCCCTGATTAAAAATGCCGATATCGCTATGTACAAGTCAAAGGATACCGGTAAGAACAAATTCACCCTCTTTAATGTGACCATGGAAGAAGAATTAAACCGCAGCTCCCTTATTACCGAGGTCCTGCGCCATGCCATCGCCAACAAAGAAATCTATGTTATGTACCAGCCTCAGTACAATATCCGTACGGAGAAAATGTCCGGATTCGAAGCTCTTATGCGAATCCATAATCCCAAACTGGGAGAGTTAACTCCCCAGGAATTCATTCCCGTAGCAGAAGAAAGCGGCATGATTACGGAATTAGGAGAATGGATATTAAGAGAGGCCTGCTTATTCAATAAACAGTTAATTGATTGCGGCCATGATTCCCTGTCTGTCTCTGTGAATATATCCAGCGTACAACTAAGCAAAGCAAACTTTAAGGATACAATCCAAAATATCCTTGAGGAAACCGGATTACCGGCAGCCAATTTAGAGTTAGAAGTAACAGAAAGCACCCTTGTATCTTCCTTAACCAACGCTTCCGTGCAGCTTACATCTCTGAAAGAACTTGGCGTATTGATTTCATTGGATGATTTCGGTACGGGCTATTCCTCCCTAAATTATCTTACCAACATGCCGATTAATACTCTTAAGATGGACAAGTCCTTTGTAAATAACATCTGCAGCAATGCCAAAGACGCCAGAATAGC
>JAEXGM010000147.1 GCA_023450835.1 Bacillota bacterium
TCTGCACATAATAACATTCCTTCTGATAAAATTCCGGCAAGCTTCGCAGGTTTTAGGTTAACTAATACCATAACCTTCTTTCCTACCATCTGCTCCGGTGTGTAATATGCCTTAATACCGGATACAATCTGCTTTACCTGGCTTCCGATTTTCACCTGGGAGCAAAGGAGCTTCTTGGACTTTGGAACTTCTTCGCAAGCGATAATCTCACCGACCTGGAACTGCATCTTAGCAAAATCATCATAGGTGATTTCTTCTTTGGCGGGAAGATCAATGACCGCTTCCGCTTCTTTTGCAGCTTCTTCGGTTTCCTTTCCTTCTTCAAGGTTTTCGGCTACTTTTTCCGCTGCCCTTGCAGCTTCAACCTTTTCCAGCACCTCTTTGATGTCCAGTCTTGCAAACAGGATTTCAGGTGTTTTGGTAACCTGGTTTCCACTGGGGTATAATCCATATTCCTTCAGGCTATCAATATCCCTTAACTCTGTATTTAACTGGGAGAGAATTCTTCCGGAAGTTTCCGGCATGAAAGCCTTTAAGAGACTGGCTCCAATTGTGATACTCTCTACCAGGTTATAAAGGACGGTTTCAAGCCTTTCCTTTTTATCCTCTTCCTTTGCCAGGGCCCAGGGCATTGTCTCATCAATGTATTTATTACATCTCTTAAAGAGAGTAAAGATTTCCGTAAGAGCATCTGCTACTCTTAACTGTTCCATCTTAGCAACTACCTTGTCACAGGTCTTAACAGCCAGTTCTTTTAATTCCGCATCCACAGGTTCCGTAATGCCTGCATTCCTAACGGTACCGTCAAAATACTTGTTAGACATGGATATGGTTCTGTTTACAAGATTTCCAAGGGTATTGGCAAGGTCGGAATTCATTCTTTCTACCATTAGCTCCCAGGTGATTACACCGTCATTGTCAAAGGGCATCTCATGAAGCACGAAATACCTGACTGCATCCACACCAAAATAGGATACCAGTTCATCGGCATAGAGTACATTTCCCTTGGACTTGCTCATCTTGCCTTCTCCCTGCAGCAACCAGGGATGGCCAAATACCTGCTTGGGCAAAGGTATATCAAGAGCCATCAGCATGATAGGCCAGTAAATTGTATGGAATCTTAAGATATCCTTTCCAATAAGGTGAAGGTCTGCCGGCCAGTACTTTTTATATAATTCCTCATGATTGCCGTCCGTATCATAACCCAGACCGGTAATATAATTGCTCAGTGCATCCAGCCATACATAAACTACATGCTTGGTGTCAAAGCTTACGGGAATACCCCATTTAAAAGAAGTTCTGGACACGCAAAGGTCGGAAAGTCCCGGAAGGAGAAAATTATTCATCATCTCATTCTTTCTGCTCTCCGGCTGAATGAATTCAGGATGTGTCTTAATGTGCTCAATCAGTCTGTCCGTATAGTTGCTTAACTTCAGGAAGTAAGCCTCCTCTTTGGCGGGCTGTACCTCTCCGCCGCAGTCAGGGCATTTTCCGTCCACAAGCTGTGACGGCGTAAAGAAGGATTCACAGGGTGTACAGTAAAGTCCTTCATAGAAGCCTTTATAGATATCACCTTTCTCATAGAGCTTCTGGAAGATTTTCTGGACCTGCTCCTCATGATAGGTATCGGTAGTACGGATGAATTTATCATAGGAAGTATTCATTAAATCCCAAATATCCTTAATCTGTCCGGCTACACCGTCTACAAATTCCTTAGGTGTTACCCCTGCTGCCGCCGCCTTATTCTCAATTTTTTGACCGTGCTCATCGGTACCGGTCTGAAAAAATACGTCTAATCCCTGCTGCCTTTTAAATCTTGCGATACTGTCAGCCAATACAATCTCATAGGTATTGCCGATATGGGGCTTACCTGAGGTATAAGCGATGGCAGTCGTGATATAATAAGGTTTTTTACAATTACACATAATATGCCTCCTATTGCAATTAGATTATTCTAAGTTTATTTATAAAACAGAAGCTTTGCCCTTCCTTCTTGAAATAAAAAAAGCCCCCGTCTTCATTTTAAAGACGAGAACATGCTCCCGTGGTACCACTTTAATTCAGCCCTAACGGGCCCTCTTTCCTGCTGTTCTTCCAATACGGTTTACTCCTTATGGTTTCATACAGGTCGTCATGATAACGGGTGCTCCCGTCGCAGCCTAAAGGTCTCCCATTCGGTGCGAAGCTCCAAGACCATCTTCAATAATTTTTCCGTGACCCTCTTTCAGCGATTCAAGGGCTCTCTGTCCGCGCAAAATATTATCTACTCTTCTTTTCACAGCCTTTTGTTATGAAATATAGTATTGTCAATTAATTTCGACATCATACATCAATTGAGTTTTAGCATAACACCCTGGTTAATTTTTGTCAACTCTGTTTTTCCGGTATGGTGTGGTGGTGTGGTAAACGCATGGGAAGTGGGGACGTACGAGAATTGCGGGATTGTTTTGAAACTTTGCTGTTCGAGAACCGTTATTCCACTAATGCGGCAGAGAACACAGCTTGACAGTCAGAACAATGCCAAAACTCGCTGCAGCGCTGTGGAGATTAAGGTTACTGCGCTCAAACATTGGCATTGTTCTTCCTAGCTGTCTTCTCTGCCGCATAAGTGTCATAACGAACCTCTCAAGGCAAAATTTCAAAACAATCCCACACTTCTCTGCTTACGTTTAATTTGGTTTATGCGTTTGCTGTGTCCGGTATACTGTAAAGGGAAAAGGAGTACGAGGGATTTTTCACTATTGTTTATTCAGAAGCATATCAACATTTTAATTGATGCATTTCATAAAAACCAGCCTGCCTATTATGGTAAAGGCTCAAAGAAATAAATTATAAAGGATTTTCTTTTAACATCTCATCAATTTCTATTTCACCTGCTTTTTTATAATTAGTACCAATTTTTTCAAGAAGCATTAATCGTTGTTCAAACATATATCTTCTTTGATTTTCAACTTCTTTAATGTTTTTTTTCATTAAGTCAAAAGCAATAGAACCGACTAAAGAATTTATAATCCAGAAAGTGATCTCAAATAAGTTATCCGTTACTTTATGTTTTGTTTCATTTCCTCTTTCACTATAAACAAAATGATATCCCTGTTGATCAGAAAAAATATAAGTTCCTTCTTCACTACCTGAACTATTTTTAGTAAAATGAAGTTCTTTAAAATTTATTAATTCTTTAATAGGTCTGATTTCATTAAGAATATGACTCTCCAAGTCTTTAGTATCTAATTTAAACATTATATCACCGCCTTAATTTATTTAATAATTAATTCAATATAACCAGCCTCTACTAAATCTTTAATTGAAGCAGGTAATTTATACTGCGTTCCTCCACCTGGCATATCAAACCAACTAGCAACTTCTGCCTGCTGAACTCTAGGTATTTCCTTAATTGCCCTGTATTCATTATATACCGATGTATCGGTACCTGGTCTAAGTGCGAGTTTCTCCGGTAATGTATTAGGTGGAGCTACATAACTTCCCCACTCCCCACCTATTCTTCCAAATTCTGTGCCTTTTTGTAACGACACTGACTTCTCTGTACCTGGAACAGCTCCATCGTTTGGCGGCCACCATGTTGAACCATCAGGTTTTGTCCAGTTGGCTGTCCTAGCAGCATCAACTTCTTTAAGTGGCCCCATAAAATTAGGGTCACCTGGCTTCAGTTTCTTCCCCGAACCTTCAACAACATTACTTACAGCCTTACTTCCATACCCATTGAACAGTGCTTTATTAGCCGCCATACCAGCGCCTGCTCCTGCCAGTAATGACAAAGCAATGGTTACACTGGAGGGTGCTCCCGCTTTATCACTTAGAATCGCTGTTGAGCCGGCAACGGCTTCTGCCAGGACCTCTGAGGCAAACATCTTTGCAAAGGCCATTCCTCCCTCGCTGATGAGTGCCCCTTGTCCCAAAGTAACTAAGTTTACAGTGGCAGATACTATCTTAAATGCCCCTTCGGTGTCCGTTAAATAATCATTTGTAATCAGGGTCTTTCCCGCTGCCGCCTCGTAGATAGGTATTACTACGGTTAATTCACTTAATAGTTCTGTTAGTTCCAGATAGAAGGGTGAGTCCTTTTTATAGGCGAATTCTTT
>JAEXGM010000152.1 GCA_023450835.1 Bacillota bacterium
CGGCTGTGGCAACACCTGCCTTCAACCCGGCACCAGGTACATATAATGCGACTCAGACGGTAGCGATATCCTGTACTACAAGCGGAGCAACCATCAGATATACAACCAATGGCAGCGAACCAACTGCGTCCTCTTCAGCTTATGCAAGTCCGCTCACAATCTCTGCAACAACTACCATAAAAGCAAAAGCCTTTAAATCCGGCATGACGGATTCCGCAACTGCAAGCGGCACCTACACCATTAATACGAATGTTGCAGCAACACCAACCTTTAGCCCGGCCGGTGGATATTATACTAATTCACAGTCTGTAACCATCTCTTGTTCAACAAGCGGTGCAACCATCAGATATACAACAGATAATTCCACGCCCACATCGACATCACCGGTTTATTCAGGTGCCATATCTGTCACGAAATCCACGACTATTAAGGCTATAGCACAAAAAGCCGGAATGACTGACTCAAATGTGGCAACTGCATCCTATGCTATCGGTGGTTCATTACAAAAGAGGCTATTAATCGGTTACTGGCATACCTGGGGCGGTGATGCAAGCGGAGGCGTACCTTTTGTCAAGCTTAGAGATGTTGATCCAAACTGGGATGTAATCAATATTTCTTTTGCCGAACCGGTCACGCCCGGAAGTACAGACGGCCATATGAAATTCGCAGTTACAGGGTTATCCTCAAGTTATACCATTAATGACTTCAAAGCTGATATTAAAACACTGCAAAGCCAAGGGAAAAAAGTGGTTCTTTCCATTGGCGGCTATGCCGGGTATTTTTCCCTTACCTCAGCTTCCGCAGCGACCACCTTTGCAAATGAAATAAAGGGCTTTATAAATGAATATGGTTTTGATGGCATTGACATCGACCTGGAACAGACTTCGGTTGAGTTTATTACCGGTTCAGATCCTGATTTTAAAAACCCGGTATCTCCCAAAATCGTTAATATGATATCCGGAATCAGGCAAATCTGTGATTCCTATGGATCAAACTTTATTCTCTCATGGGCACCGGAGACCTTCTACCTGCAACTGGGATACCAGTACTATGGAGGGCTCAATTCCGGATGTGACAGAAGAGCAGGTGTTTACATTCCAATGATTTATGCTCTTCGTGATAAAACCACCTATGTACACGCACAGCTCTATAACTCTATCCAGGTTATGGGCCTTGATGGAAAGTACTACAGCATGGGAAATGCTGAATCTGTAGTTGCAATGTGCGATATGCTGCTCAAGGGCTTTAATTGCGGAGGAGATTCCAATCATTTCTTCCCTGGATTGAGGGCCGATCAGATAGCAGTTGGCGTCCCCTCATCTCAAGGCGCAGCTGGAAGCGGGCAAATAACCAATGCTCAGTTACAGCAGGCTTTTAGCACTTTGAACGCTACTTACCCGACACTGAGAGGCATTATGACCTGGTCTATAAACTGGGATGCGTTCCAGAACAGCAATTCCTTTGCAAAGAGTAATGGTGCATATCTGGACTTATTGCCATAATAGAGACTATCATTTATTCCTGCATCTAATATTTGTTTTTTCAAAGGTAAAATATATATATGAATAAACACAGCCAGGGCTATATGTCCTGGCTGTCTAAATATTCAAATATATTAAGCTTGGCTAGTGCCTTGACCAGCTCTTTCATATCATGAAATTCTTGACAGCTGCTCTGAGACTGGAATTGGTTTTAACCTTTCTGCGGTATCGGCAGAAAGGTTATCTGCAGTCGAAATAGAGAGGACTGGAACCCCTTATTTTTATTGTTTGAGTGAATATGGTTACAGTATTATGGAACATATCAGTCATTTCATTCGTCTAATAATAAAAGAATAAAGAAAGGGGGATTTTTATGAATTTTGGTATCATATTGATTTTAATATCCCTAACAGCAATTATAATAACTTTTATATTAAATCTATTGTTTAAGAAAATAAGATATGTAAAATATATACCGGCAATTGTATTGTTTCCTTTTATGTTATACAATTTTATTACCATGTATAGTGTAACAAGCGAGGGCTTTAAGGCATTAGGCAGATTTGTTATGGGAATCTTATTGCTGGCTGCATGTGCAAGTTCTCTTATTGCCTCCATTGCTTTTGATATTGCTCATAGAATTGACCGAAAGAAATAAAGGTGGCAAGTTCATGCTATGGTAACGATAAATAAAAATATAATGGAAGTGAAATGATGACATTCGAAAAGATCAAACAAGAAATTATGGCTGACCCAATGAATGAATCCTATACAAAAATAGGAATCCCGCCATTATTTAAAGCTTCTGCAGAGGCCCGCATTGCCATAGTTGGACAAGCGCCGGGACGTAAAGCAGAAGCAACCAGGTTGTTTTGGAATGATTTAAGTGGTGACCGATTAAGAGAGTGGATGGGAGTATCTCGCGAGGTATTCTATAATACGAATCGCATCGCTCATTTGCCTATGGATTTCTATTATCCGGGAAAAGCGAAAACCGGTGATGCCCCGCCTAGAAAAGGCTTTGCAGAAAAATGGCATCCACGTTTACTGGAGGAGATGCCAAATATTGAAAGCA
>JAEXGM010000157.1 GCA_023450835.1 Bacillota bacterium
CGATTACGTTCTATGGTGGTGCCGGCTTCCTGCAGGTCCATTCCACGTACAAGGGCATTTTTACCGAACTTTTTTTTGATTTCCAATGCTGCCTTCTGTAATCTCCTGTCCTTCTCCAGTTCTGCAAAATCTGTAAATAAGTCATATTGCTCGCAAGCCTCATCAACAACATTATTGCAGGAAAGATTCAGCCGCCGTATGGGTTTATTCTTATCCGCAATCCGCTCGTATAATTCTATCACATAGGGGATGATAGTTCGGTAAGAATTAGTGGTAACAGACATAGATGCAGTTCCTGACGCAGGCTTTAGCTTCAGCTCATTAGCATATCCAAGCATTAATGACATGGAACCGGTAACAACTCCTTTATCTGCCATATCCAGGCACAAGGTATCTGTCATCTCTTTTACAATCAGCCTGCATTCCTCGAAACTATAATCTCTTGCCAGTACCTGACCGTTAGATATGGAAGTGCTCTTTGACCTATATGCCTTAATGTCCGCCATGGTAGTTGTTTCTCTTCCCCAGGCGTGGTCTATTAAAAGTTCCGCATCAATGCCAAACAATCGATAAAGCAAATCTTCATTTGTACGGGTGATATCGCCCATATTGACAATGCCTATACTATTCAGTCTGTTTGCCGTTCCATTGCCTATTCTCCAAAAGTCGGTCAGGGGCTGGTGTTTCCACAATATTTTTTGGTAGAGTTCCTCATTCAGATATCCGATATTGTCTTTCGCATGCTTTGCCATAATATCCAGTGCTATTTTGGCCAAATACAAATTTGAGCCGACTCCTGCCGTAGCAGTAACTCCTGTGGAGCTTTTAATATCTTCCATAATCCGTAATGCCAGTTCCCTTGCACTCATATGATACATGGAAAGATAATGGGTCACGTCAAGGAAGGCCTCATCTATAGAATAAATATGGATATCCTCTTTCGCAATATATTTCAAATATATGGCATAGATATTGGCAGAATACTCGATGTATAATTTCATTCTTGGCTGTGCCATGATGTACGGCACATCTTTGGGTATCTGGAATACCCTGCATCGGTTCTTTATACCCAAGGCTTTCATGGATGGGGAAATCGCAAGACATATTGTTTTCTCACTTCTCTCAGGGTCAGCCACCGCCAGATTAGTAGTCAGCGGGTCAAGCCCGCGCTCTACGCACTCTACGGAAGCATAAAATGATTTTAGATCAATACATAAATAAATCTGCTCTCCCATCCAGGAAACACCTCCCATCCAGTTGTTTCATTACATCGTTTAATAAACTTTATTATACTATCAGAACGTATGTTTGTATACATACTTTTTTTGGTATTTTGAATCGATTTGTAGTTGATAGATGTCAGCTGCATGGGCAATTACTTGAAGAGAATTCTGTTTCTATAGATGTATTCATCTTCCGATTATTGGAAAATGGTTTTTGAAATCCTTTAGAATCGAGGCGCGTTGTATATTGAATCCTTGAAAGATATATGATAGAATAATAGTTAGTTGGGTCTAACTTTGGCATTTTAAATGTCAAGGTGAGTAATTGCAGTATGATAACTGGATATATCAAAAGTTTATAGCTTAAGGAGAATTATACAATGGATTGGGTGACTTTATCTTTAATTTCAGGGCTTATCAGCGGAATATGCTGGCTATTGGGAGATATCCTTCTTGTAGGATTTGATTTGGAAGAAGAAAAATATAAGGAATTTATTCAAGGTGCACAGATTAAGAATAAAAGATTGGTCATTCTAATGCTTTCAGGATCTGTCAAACGCCTGCGTTTTGGTGCTTTAATCGCCAACTTCTCAATTCCTCTTATGCTGTTTTCTGTTTATTCGCTATTCTCTCTGGCGGAGCATACCTTTTGGACTACTATTGCCGTCGTTTTGCTGAGTATAGGGTTCAGCCTATCTCCTGTGGCACATGTTGCTTATTATTATGTCGGGACGGTATGTAAAAATATTTTTGTGAATACTCCAAAAGGAGAAGTCATTCGTCACTCAGATCAAGTGTTAATCAAAGAATACATATCGTTCCTGGATATTACCTGGTGGGTTGCCGTTGGTATTACTGCATTGGGGTGGGCGGTATACACTGTATTGATTTTGATGGGAAAAACTGCATTTCCTCCGCTGTTCTTTCTGCTTACCCCTCTGATTATCAGTCCTGTGGCCACTGCGTTATCTGCAAGATTCAAAGTCGGGAGGCCGTATTTAAACGGCGCGGCGTTTAATATTGGACTCACTATCTTCTTTATAGCGGTTTTGCTTTACAACCTTTTTAGCTAATACAAGAAATAGCCTTTCCGATTATGCAGAAAGGCTATTTCTATTTATTGCAAACTGATGTCTGCATATCTATATCGAATCTCCGTCATTTTAATACAATATGGTGAACAAAGGTAATTACCCACTTCACTGATATAAGAAGTGCAACCACTTGAAAGATAATTCCGTATTTATTTTCAAAATTGAATTTCGCAGAAATGGAATCAATTTTAAAAACATTAAGGACAAATACAAATAATAAAAATATTCCTATAATTGCTGCCAAAATCATAAATATGGAATTCCATCTTATGTTTGGAATCTGGACGGTAATACCAAACACACACATAATAAAACCTAGAATTAAGAGGCCGCTCAAAGCTGACTTTTCAGTTTCGTAGAACGGCAGCTTTACCTTAAAATAATACATTCCAAGATAGCCTAACAACAATGCCAATAATATAATCTGGAATACAAATTCAACTGATTTACTCATTCTTTTACCTCCTGCATAAAGCAGACCTGTCTGCGTTACTGCTTTAATATGTAGTTTGAAAGGAACTTTCAAACTTTTACCTGCCGCATCTTTAAACAAAAGAAGATGTTGCGGCGTCCTTTTCTAATTTTTACTTTTTACTTTCCTGTTACTTTCTTGTTCTATCTTTGTTCCACATTCTTTTATATATTATCTAAACTCTCTGTTAAAGCTTGATTAAACTCTCTGCTGTGTGAGATATAAGGAGCATGCCCGGCACCGGAGATTAAGATTTCACCGGCTTTTTTATAACAACTCATTAGTTTACTTCTCTTCTCTGCTGAAAAGACCGTATCCAAAGACCCGTTTATAAATCGGACAGGGCACTTTACTTTATCCGTATAAAGTTCTACATGAAAGCCTCTTTCATTGTGTTCTATGTATCTGATCAGTTCTCCGTTAGTCATTTCGGCATTTAATATATATTGGAATTCTTCGTTATAGCCTATCTCCTTAAAGTCCTCTCTCATCTTATCTGCCAGAGAGTCCTTTTCACTGTCAATACGTATATCAAGACAGCTGTTTACAAGAACCAAAGATTTAGTCAGTTCCGGGTAGATTGCCGCAAAAACCTGTGCCACCATGCCACCAAAGCTGGTACCCACCAGGTGGAACTTATCCGTCAATCCCATGATATCCAGTGTTTTAGCAAACATGTGGCATATATTTTCAAACTCGGTATTACTGTCTCCAAAACTTAGTCCCACCCCCGGTATATTAATACAAATGAATTGATACTGTTCTTTCAATTCTTTCAGCTGAAAATACCATTGTGCCTGAGTCAGCCCAAAGCCGTTAAACAATAATACCTTTTCACCCTTCCCGCAGATTACGATTTCCATCTGCTTCATATCGTTGTCAGAAACGAGGGCATGAAGCAAGGGATTTGTTTTCTCATTATAAAGTGTCAGAAATTCATTCGTTAAGTCTGGTATATGATGATTAATGCCATTTCCTTTACGAATATTGCTCCAATAATATAAGAAGGTATCAGAAGGACCGTCGGATTCGATATTTAAAAACTTCACTTCCTGGTTGTCCTTGCCGGGTTGAATGCCATACTTAATCAGTACTTCATCTATAAAATTTATTGTAGAGACCTGCTTGATATTTCCGGAGAGAATAGTTTCTATAAGGGGAATACCTTCTTTTGCTCTTATGGGTATGGAACCGGACTTTTGCATGATTTCATCATAGTCCCCTCCGGAAGCTACGCCGATATCACCCCAGAAGCCCCAGTTAATCACCTTGACATCAAACTCTGCTACCTGGCTGATACAGGCAGCAAATGCATCCAGAAAGGTACTGGCAGAGGCGTAATTACTCTGCCCCACATTTCCTAAAAATGACTGAATTGACGAGAACAGCATGAAAAAGTCAAGGTTTCTGTTTTTAATCCCATGATATAAACTTATAAGCCCTTTCGTCTTTGGCTCCAGAACTCGTAAGAGGGAATCTAAGGGCATAAACTGAAACATCTTATCCTCCAGCACCAGAGCCGAATGAAATACTCCATGGATTTGTCCCGTATCTGCCTCGATCCGGTCGAAAATCTCCTCTAACACCACCTCCTTAGAAATATTCCCTTGTATATAACGAAGGTTTCCGCCTAAGTTCTCAATCTCTGTCCTTGCCGTAATAATTGATTCAGAAATTTCGCTTCTGCCAATCCAGATAAGCTGTGCCCTGTATTGCTGTGCCAGATAATGACTTAGAGCTCTTCCGACACCTCCGCTGCCTCCTATTATAACATAAACACCCTTATCCCGGAATCTTGAATTTCCATTTTTTACCTTACTTTTTTTGGCCTTCCTCTTATATACTTTATTTTTTCTTATAACCAGTTCTTCCCCCTTTGTATCAGTAACCGAAAGAAGAAGTTTCCCAAAATAATCCTTTTGTTTTTCTGTGAGTACCTCTTCCAAATCAATATCCAGTGTGGCAAAATGAATACGGCTCATTTCCTTTGAGAGGGAGCGGATAAAACCATGAATGGCGCCATGGTAAGGAATCCTTCTTTCTGTTTCAGATATTCCTAATACATTATTAGTAACAATGGAGATATTCTTTAAACAAGAGGTATTTACTGACTTTTGAAGTACTTTCATTATTTTGAATATGCTGAGGATACCCTGTTTTTCAATGGTCTCATACTCCGTAACGGATAGGATGGAATTGTTTATTTCTGTCTCTATTCCATTTAATAATACAACAGAAGTGACCTCCTCCATCTGCTTATAAATATCTTTAAACAAGGAAATATTATCAAAGGATAATGTATAAGTTAATTCATCCTCCTCAGCTGATTCATAATCCGTTAAGTGCAGTTTATATATTCGGCCCTTTAACAATGTATGCTTTATATATTCTGCCAATTCTTGCGACTTATCTGTGTAGACAATCAGGGTTGAATTGAAAATATTTTCGGATTCCGAGGCATAAGCTGATAAGTCTTTTTCCTCTGTCCATGTTGTTGTATAAAGCATATCTGTAAGTTTTTT
>JAEXGM010000173.1 GCA_023450835.1 Bacillota bacterium
GGCTTTATGGGTGCTTCCCTTCGTAATATCGTAAAGGAAGCCGGCGTCACTACCGGTGCCTTTTACGGATATTACAGCAGCAAGGAGGCATTATTTCTTGCTCTTACGGAACTGCCTGCCACCACCCTGCTGGATAAATACAAAGAAGCCCAGAATTTTTTTATTGAACTTCCGCCGGAGGAACAGCTAAAACAAATGACGAAAGTCTCCGGTGACTGTATGGATTGGATGGTGGAGTACATCTATGAGAACTTTGATGCCTTTCACTTAATCTTTTGCTGTTCACAGGGAACCGCTTATGAAAATTTCATTCATACGATGGTTGAAATTGAGGTTGATGCAACCCACCGTTTTTACGCCGTACTAAAAAGTCTGGGATATGAACCGAAACCCATTAACAGCCAGCTGGAACATCTTCTTGTCAGCGGTCAGTTTACCGCATTTTTTGAAATGGTAATCCATAATATGCCAAAACAGCAGGCTGTAGAGTTCGTCAAGGACCTCAGAGCTTTTTACACTGCCGGATGGCAACAGATTATGGGGCTTTAAGCCCTATAATTTTTTAGAATCAAGTTAGTCATTACTAACTACATAGCACAATTAAAAAAGGAGTCTGTTTATGAAAAAGGAAACAAAAAAGCCAAACAGTTTGTCACAACTTATGGCCTATGCCGGAAGTCATAAGAAGCTGACCATACTAGGCTGCACACTATCCGGTATAAGTGCCGTACTCTCCATGGCGCTCTACATCTGCATCTGGTTTGTGGTAAGAGGAGTTTTTACCGTTATGCCGGATTTTGCTTCAGGTAAAGAATTTATAAAATACGGCTGGCTGGCATTAATTTTTACTGCTTCCAGCACCTTTGTTTATCTGGCTGCCCTGATGTTTACACATCTTGCCGCCTTTCGTACGGCCAAAAACATGAGGGAATCAGCTGCAAAACACCTTATTGACCTTCCCCTTGGCTATTTCACACAGAATCAATCCGGGCGTCTTAGAAAGCTCATCGACGATAACGCCGGAATGACTGAGACCCTCCTTGCACATCAGTTGCCTGACCTGGTTGGTGCCATAATCACTCCCATTGCAGCTATTATTCTTCTTTTTGTTTTTGACTGGAGAATGGGACTTATTTGTCTGCTGCCAATGGTGATTGCGGTATTTCTTATGATGCAGATGATGGGCGGAAAGAACGCCGGATTCTTCAGCCGTTATCAAAAGGCAATTGAAGATCTTAGTACGGAGGCCACCGAATACGTTAGGGGAATCCCGGTAGTAAAGGTATTCCAGCAGACAGTGTACTCTTTTAAGACTTTTTACTCCTCCATTATCAATTACCGGAATCTTGCGGTTGATTATTCTATGGCATGCCGAAATCCTATGACCGCATTTACTACAGTCTTAAATGGTACCTTTCTTCTCCTGATTCCGGTGGGGATGATAGTATGCCAGACAACCGCAAAGGGATGGACTGCTTTGGCAAATCTTCTATTTTATATTCTTTTTACTCCTTTTTGCTCCTTGATGATGATGCGCATTATGTATGCCAGCGAGGCTATGATGCAAGCAGATGAGGCGGTACATAAATTAGATGAAATACTTCTGACTCAGCCTTTAAAAGAGTCTGAACACTCACAAACACCAAAGGAGACTTCCGTAGAATTAAAGAATGTGACTTTTAAGTATCCTGACACCTCCTCTCCTGCTCTTAAAAATGTAAGTTTTCAGATTCCGCAGGGCACCACAACCGCGTTGGTTGGACCTTCCGGAGGCGGTAAAACAACTGCTGCCAGCCTTATCCCAAGATTCTGGGATGTACAAGAAGGCCAGGTACTGGTGGGAGGCTTAGATGTCCGTAACCTCTCTTCCAAAGAACTGATGAACCAGGTGTCTTTTGTTTTCCAGGATACACATCTTTTTAAGACAAGTCTTCTGGAAAATATTCGTGCTGCCAGACCGGATGCTGACCTAAAACAAGTTCTAAACGCCGCTCATGCCGCACAGTGTGACGATATTCTCGCTAAGATGCCAGAAGGTCTGAATACCGTCATTGGAACCAAGGGTGTATATCTCTCCGGCGGAGAGCAGCAACGTATCGCCTTAGCCAGAGCAATCTTAAAAGATGCTCCCATTATTGTACTGGACGAAGCAACCGCCTTTACGGACCCGGAAAATGAAGCTCTTATCCAGAAAGCCTTTGAAAACCTGACTAGAGGAAAGACAGTTCTGATGATTGCCCACCGTCTTTCCACCGTACAATATGCCGATCAGATTATTGTGATTGAGAATGGTCATATTCCTGAAAGGGGTACCCATCAGGAACTGCTTCAAAAAAACGGTATCTATTCTCATATGTGGAACGACTATCAAACATCTGCCATGTGGAAAATTGGCAAGGAGGTACTCTAATGATTGCTAAAATTCAAAAAATCTTCGTTCTGACAGAAAGAGGAGCAAAAGACCTGGTAAGAGCAACTCTTCTTACGGTAGCAGCCAATTTAAGCCTGATGCTGCCGGTAGGGCTTATTATTATGGTGTTAAAGTACATTATAAAGGGGATAGAGTCCGGCAGTAATAACATAGCCGATACCATAGGTTATACGGCAATTGCTCTCCTGCTGGTGGCTATAATCTATATTGTTCACCGGCTTCAGTATAAAAGTTTGTATGTTGCAACCTACACCGAAAGCGCTAACCGGCGGATTGGCCTTGCGGAAAAACTGCGGGAACTGCCCCTCTCCTTTTTCGGACAGCGTGATTTATCGGATTTGACTTCAACTATTATGTCCGACTGCAGTTCCTTAGAACAGGCCTTTTCTCATTTTATTCCCCAGCTCTTTGGAACTATTATCTCAACTATACTGATTGCTATCGGCCTGCTCTCTATGGACTGGCGTATGGGATTAGCGGTACTTTGGGTAATTCCTCTTTCGGCTCTGCTGGTCGTAGGCTCCAAATGGCTGCAGGATAAATCAGGCACCCAAAGTATCCTTGCGAAACGAGCCTCCACTGACGGACTTCAAGAGCTCCTTGATACAATAAAAGACATGAAAGCCTGCAATCAGAAGGAAATCTTTATGCGCAGCCTTTTTGATAAATTCAATCATGCAGAAAAAGTAGCCATTCATTCCGAACTGGTAACCGGCGTCTTTGTTTCCTCCGCCCAGGCATTCCTAAAAATCGGCGTGGCTACAACTGTGCTGGTGGGCCTGAATCTGCTAATAGCAGGTGAACTAAGCCTGACGGTCTTTCTGATATTTTTAATTGTTGCCGCACAGCTTTATGACCCTCTGAATATATGCTTCATGAATCTGGCAGCAACCTTTAATGCCAAGCTTCAGATAGAACGTATGCGCTCCATTGAAGAACAGCCTGTGCAAACCGGTTCTAAGCATTATAATCCCAAGGGTTATGATATCCGCTTCGAACATGTACGATTTGCTTATAATGGAAATGATGGCGTATTGGAGGATGTTTCCTTTACAGCAAAGCAGGGAGAAGTCACGGCACTGGTCGGCCCCTCAGGCGGCGGAAAGAGTACCGCAGCCAAGCTTGCCGCCCGTTTCTGGGATGTTAATGATGGTAAGATTACCCTGGGCGGAGTTGATGTTTCTACGGTGGAACCGGAGGCCCTCTTAGAGAATTTCGCAATTGTTTTTCAGGATGTAGTACTGTTCCATGATACTGTGATGGAAAACATACGCCTTGGACGCAGAAGTGCCTCTGACGAAGAGGTAATAGCAGCGGCAAAAGCCGCCCAGTGCGATGAATTTGTACAAAAAATGCAGCAGGGATATCAGACAGTAATCGGTGAAAACGGCTCTACCCTCTCAGGAGGCGAACGTCAGCGCATTTCCATTGCCCGTGCCTTATTAAAGGATGCCCCTGTTATTCTCCTGGATGAAGCAACCGCCAGCCTGGATGTGGAAAATGAAACTGCGGTACAAAAAGCCCTCTCCGGTTTAATCCGCAACAAAACCGTACTTATCATAGCCCACAGGATGCGCACCGTTATGGGTGCCGACAAAGTCGTGGTCTTAAGTGAAGGAAAAGTCACTGAAACTGGCACCCCCGATGAACTCTTGCATAAAGGCGGCACTTTCCGCCGGATGGTAGAATTGCAGACCGAAACCCAGAATTGGGTTCTGACAGCAAATACTTCCATATAACAAAGAAAAATAATAAAGAAAGTTTAAACAAAAGCAGCCGTTTGGTATCTCTGCACAGCACTGATTTGAAACCAGTGTGTGACGGGAAACCAAACTGCTGCTCTATAATTAAGCTCGTTAACTTATATTTTGTTTCTGACAAGACTTTTTCCGACTCTGAATTCTCAAGCCGGCATCTGCATAGCTGCTCTCCTCAATACCTTTAATTAAACCATATATCGTTTACCGTATTCCTCTTTTGCCAATTCAGAAACTTTCCTTACGAATTCAGCCTTACCGTCCGTATAGGCTTCCCGGTTATGTTCATACTGCTGCTTTAATTGGCTCTTTAGACTTGAATATTCCTTCGCAATCCGGGTATGTTCATTCAGATAATCTCTGAAATATAATTCATTCCAATCATCTGCGAACCGCACATGAAGATGGTATACCTTCTCTGCAAATCCATACTTTGTATATCCCTTATTGTAAGTTTGTTTAAAGAACGGCTCTTTTGATTCATTCATCAATATCCACTGCAAAGATATTAATTTTTCCGTAATTTCTCTTATATCACTGTCTGAAGCTATCTCCATCAGAATATCAATAGTGGGTTTTGAGAGAATTCCCGGGATAGCGGTACTTCCTATATGATTTATTCTAACAATTGTTCCCTCTTTGAAATCAGCCAAAAGCTCCGACTTCTCCAGCTCGTACCAGCTTGGATAATCCTGTTGATATTCCTTTAATATGATGGGGAACAACTCCCATAATTCTTCCATTGTCATTTCTGATAATTCTTTCATACCTGCCTCCCAGCTGCTCATTAATACCCTTCAGATGTGCCATGCACATATACAAAATCGCAAAGTAAAAGATTTATATTTTCACCTTATCTAGTAACTCCGACGCTTTACTAACTGCAGGAGCAAAAAGTGTATTGCACCATCGGTCCATGGCTTTTACAAATTTCTCTTCCCGATACCCTTTATTATGATGTATTGCAATATATTGAATAACTGAAAAAGCAATGAATATTTCAATATAATCCCTGTTAACAGAATAATTACTTATTGACTCATAACCTGCTAATAATGAGGGCATTAAATTATTATTAAAACTTGCAATCATTTGACCCAGTTCCATCTCAGGAATTCCGTAACCGGACAAAGAGAAGTCAATAGGACTTATCGCGCTCTCATTATAAATCATATTGGATTTACTGATATCAGAATGTATTAATATGTAATTATTCTTTTCGTTTGAAAGAATTTCAATAATATGTACCAAAAGCTCTTCTATTAATATATACTGGCTTTCTTCTATGTGCCTCTTTATAAAAGCATTTCTTATTTCCGCAGATGTTCTTCTAATTAATTCCTCATCGTAACAGTATCGTTTAACAGAAGCCAACTTATCAGCCGATTTATGCAATTCCCCAACTGTTTGACCTATCCGAAACGCAAGTTCATCTGTGATATCATGCTGAGTCAAATCTTCTCCATCCAGCCAGGAAAGTACTGTTGCCAAAATACCTCCTTGCAGATGTGTTATATATGATCCGTCTTTGTTCTTAATCGGATATTGGGTCTTGAAACTGCAGGCATCCTGTAATTTCAATAAGAGTTCAATTTCTCCCTCAATATAAGCTTCTCTGGGAAACTCTCCCTCAAAAAAGGAAAAATCCAATTCTTCTGCTGCTTTATGAATTCTTAGTAAATACTTATTCTCACCATCTGTTACAGCATAGGTCATATTTTCATTATGTCGTATAAAGACCGTCTGCGGATTTATAAAGTTATAATATCCAATTGCTTCTTCCAGTATTGCAGCCTCCAGCATTGTATCCTCCAATCCCGGTACTCTCTATTTTACCCGGCAATTAAAATTCAATATTTTCCAATTTATCATATCATAAAATGAAAAAACAATCCAGAAAAGAGGGCTTAAAACCTGCCTATTAATTTTTATTGATAAATAATATCAAATCATATAAAATAACAGTAATACAGCTGATTGAGGTGCTATAAGTTTGAAAAATACGCTGTATTTTACAAACTTTTCTATTAGAGCAGTATCGCAGGCAAGTCTGCGATATGTAGGAGGAATAAAAATGCAAATAAAAGAATCTGCGGAGAACTATCTGGAAATGATATTGATTTTAAAAGAAAGAATCGGCCATGTCCGTTCTATTGATATTGCTAACGAATTAGGCTTCACCAAGCCAAGCGTCAGTGTTGCTATGAAAAAACTTCGTGAAAACGGTTATATCCATGTAGATGAGAGCGGATACATAACTCTGGAAAAAGAAGGCTATGACATAGCTTCTCAAATATATGACCGTCACCAGACACTTACCGACCTATTAATATCTATCGGTGTCAGCAAAGAAACCGCAACGGAAGATGCCTGTAAAATCGAACATGTTATCAGCAACGAGAGTTACCGTTGCATAAAGAATTGCCTTAAAAAATAAGATTATTCGGTCTTCTGTCTGTTGATGGAACCACAAAAGCCGCCGCACAATGCTCCTCTCCGGTAAAAAGAATTAAACAAAGAGGCCGCTACCTGAATCTAAAAGTAGCGGCCTCTTTATTTTGTTATTCCATTAATTCTTGTTCTGATAATTGCTGGCAGTCCAAATTGAAAGCTGTATGTAAAACTATAATCCTTAATAAAAATCAATCATGACGTTCATCCATATCATAGGTTTCACAAAATCTTGCTGCAAAGGCAGGTTCCTCGCCCCCCGCATAAAGATGTGAAATATCTCCGAAAGAATTCATTCGAAAATAGGCGGCTCCTTCTCTGCGTTCTTCGGTAATAAGCGTTGTTACAGAAGTAGGCGCAGCACAAAATCCATGCCATAAAATCATTGGAGATATCTCTAACAAGTGTCCCAGCATCACACATTCCACTCCGAAATGACAGAATAAAACAATTGTATCCGTATTTGCTTTTACAGCACGATAGATTCCGCCATTACGTTCATAGCCATACTCTTTTAACAACTCATCAAGCCCTGTATATACTTTGCATGCTTCCTCATACACATGGCCTTCCTGCATAACCTTGGGCTTTCCCCATAAGTTCCTGTCATAATACTCTTCGACCTTTGTCCATTCAGCCGGCAGCCAGTCCCAGGGCACCCGCTTCTCACCTGTATGTTCATCCGTTATAGGCGCATGAAATTCCCTTAGCCAGGGAAGTATCTTTGCTTCACGCTGCATTTTATTCAAAGTCAGTAATGCCGTATCCTTTGCTCTTCCTAAGGGAGATACATAAAAGTCTTTAACCTCCATAGCTGCTATACGCCTGGAAAGAAGTTCTGCTTCTCTCCAGCCTTTTTCCGTAAGGGAATCAATTGAATAATCCGGATCACCATGGCGTATAATTATCAGTTTCATCTGAATTCCTCCCAGATACCTTCTGGCTCTTACCTGTACCTTATAACTCTTTCCTGTTATATATCCTAGATATCCTCTTTTGCAATGGCTTCAATTCTGTGTACCAGCATGTCTATGGCAATGTCGTTAAGACCGCCTCTGGGAATAATGATATCAGCGAACTTTTTATAAGGCTCCACAAATAACTCATGCATAGGTTTTACTGTCTCCGTATACTGCTCGATAACCGAGTCAAGAGTTCTTCCTCTTTCATTTACATCTCTTTTAATTCTTCTTATTAATCTCTCATCGGCATCAGTGTCTACAAAGACCTTGATATCCATTAAATCCCTGAGCTGCTCATTTTCAAATATCATAAACCCATCAATAATTATAACTTTGGAGGGATTGACCCTGATTGTCTCTTCCAGGCGAGTGTTTTCAATATAGGAATACACCGGTCTGTCAATGGGCATCCCTTGTTTCAGCTTCTTGATATCCTCAATTAAAAGCTCTGTATCAAAAGCATCGGGATGGTCATAATTAATCTTTGTTCTTTCCTCCGGTGACAGCTCTGAAAACGGCTTATAATAAAAATCATGGCTAAGCAATACTACACGGTCATCACAGATACTCTGCAGCCGATTAACAACGGTTGTCTTACCGGAAGCTGAACCTCCCGCAACACCGATAACTACAATATTCTTCATTTGTTCCTCCAAATGGGCTCTAGTTGATTTAACCCTCACACTATACTACTACAGACCGGTATAAAAAATCAATCCCTTAATTTCTGTAATATAATATCTGCAGAGGTTATGTGGGGATTATGATATCTCCCGACTTTATTTGTTTTAGTCCCTCTAAGCTGGATTGCCTGCACAGGGCAGTAATGTATACATGAAAGGCAGTGATGACAGGCTGTCTGAGGACTCCACACCGGAGTTCCTTCTTCCATATGTATTTTCCCCGAAAGGCATATTTTACTGCATAAGGAGCATCCCATACACTTACTGTCCGTACAAAATTTTTTCTCCATTCCGAAATAATTGGTCTTCTTAAATACGCTGGACAGCATCGGAAACAGCATATTCTTCTCAAAATAAGACTCATGAGGGTCTTTTTCTTTACTGTCTTCGTGTTCACTGATAATCTTTGCTATATCCTTTAGTCTCTTCTCTGCTTTATTTAAAATCTCTTTTGCCTCTGCTTCAGCAGGCGGTGTAAACATGGTAAGATAATTATTCGGCATATCCATAAAAAACCTGGCATTTAGCCGGGTTCCTTTATTCTCTAAAATCCTGTCCATCTCTTCAAATACCTGGCAGGAAGAACCTCCTCTTGTAGCTACTGCAAAGAGATAGACATCTTTCGGTAAATACACCCCTTTCAGAAACTCTTCTACCGGTTTTGGAAGAGAAAAAGCATATACCGGAAAAACAAAGCCAATAGCTTGTGTTCCTGTTTCTTCGCTGTCTGGCGAATTATAGGTAAGCATCGGAAGAACACTGCAATCCCTTACTTCTTCCGCCAGTTTTCTGGCTGCAAAAAGCGAATTGCCCGTTCCTGAATAATAGTAAATATGAGTACTCATCTTTTTCTATTTAACCTTTCCCTTTTCGTTTTTATTATGTGTGAATTATCAGTTCTTCAAATCTTGCTTATCTGAATATTGCAAGTATCCTTTTAATATTATAAATATTTATTGAAGTAGGGATATCCAAATTAACAGCGATACTAACCATGAATCCGTGAATAATAATTTATAAGAACTGTTTCATTATTTTTTAAAGTTTGTTCCAGCAAATTATAGACCTTAAGCAATGGATAGTCTTTTGGCAGATAATCAAAGGGGATTGCCGGGTGTTTCTCCTGAAAATGAACAAAAAAAGCACTGTAGCCTATACTGTAACGGATATAGATATCTTTTTCATCAGCCCCGTCAAAATTCCAGTATTGAAGCAGTATGTTATAGAAATCATCTATCTTCTTCCTCCATTCCTCCAGTTTCCACATAGCTGTGATCTGTTCCATAATTTCACCGTAAATCTCATCGCAATCAAATAAGAATACATTATGATACAGTCCCCAATTCTTAAGTTCCTGTAATATCCCGGCTGTATCTACTCTGATACTCATATAGACGTTTTGAGCCAGCATCTGAAAGCCAAAGGAATAGAGTATCTCCCTGACTCTATATCTCTCTTTTTCGGAATCTTTCTGAAAACGGAATACGGCAATGGTAAAGCCTTCCTTCTTTCCAAAGGTCTCTGCCTGATCACTGATAAGTGACATCATGCCTGTCATCTGATATCTGTTAATTCCATAATTATCTGTAATCATTTTTATATTTTCAGACTTGCACATTCTGGAAAGGTTTACTCTGACAGAAGACTTGGGAATTCCCATGGCTTCAGACAGAACGTACATCCCGTTAAGATTCGGCAAGGGTAAGGTGCTTTCCCTTGAAAAAATATGAAATTGCCCAAGTGGTGCTATAATAGCGGAACTCACTTTTAATGGGTATTGCTGCAAAAAATCTTCATTTGTCATATATGTTACATTATCTCCTATATGTATTGATTAAAATGTATCATCTTTTTTATACAATGTCAACCTCCAAGTTTCAGAGCAGCTTAAAAATGGTATGATGGGAATTTTCCGCATCATACCATTTTTCTATTCCTTATTATGTATTATTTTATCGCAGATAAGAAGCCTGAAATTCTTTCGTAATCTCTGCTATTTCCTTTACTCCGTCTATATAGGGCTGGTACATATCATAAGGATCTACAGCTCCATAAGCTCCACAGGCAGAGCAGTTCTCACAGCCGCCACCGCCGCAGTTAAGTGAATCTTTAATTATCTGTTCTCTTTGTTCTCTTGTGGTATTTTTTATTAAGAATTGATCCATATCGCACCTCCTTGATATTTGCCCTAATCATAGCAGATTCCGATTTTATGTGCAACTGTAAA
>JAEXGM010000195.1 GCA_023450835.1 Bacillota bacterium
GTGGTAGAGCCGGTATCAATTACAATAATGTCACCGGAGTTAATCAAAGAGGCGGCCAGGGCGCCAATATTTTTTTTCTCGGAATCTCTTGCACCTTTGGCATTTGAGAGTTCATAGGGGTTGCCCAGATCATAATCGGACCCTTCTTTATTCTTAAAAGTAGGATTATCGGAAGCGGGGTTATAGATAGCTGCTCCATAAACGTTATTAACAATACTATGCTGCTCCAGAACATCCAGATCTCTTCGTATTGTCATCTCGGATACTCCCAGTATGGCTGCAAGTTCTTTAACAGAGGCTCCGTTTTTAGTTTTGATAATGTCTATAAGCCGGTTAAGCCGGTCCGTCTTCTTGCTCATTCTGAACTCCTCATTCACAATATAGTAAAGATATAGCGGGGAATGACATCCGGTAGAAAAATGATTCATTTTAGTCTCATAATTTATGTTAGCATTATAACATTTTGTGGATATATATTCAAGATAATTCTGAATATAGTACAATTTGCTATAAGTAGAACAAGGAAACGATAAAAAATGTGAAAAGTGGAACAAAAATTTATTGACCGGCACCTATAAAAGTGGTAGTATAGAACTAAGAAATGAAAAGCATACTACAATACTAATCCAGATGTTGCCTGAAGCTGCAAAAGCTATTATTTTATAGTATATATTTTGTATCCCGGTTCATACCTTCCATATTAAAAAGGTGGAATTTAACAGCTTAGAACCATACAGGCATCTGTTTTAGTATGTTTTCATATAATATAAGCCATTTACAGCCAAGAGATTGTTTGTGTATTTGGTTTAATATTTATGCATAAAACAGAGGGGTATTCTGGAATATTATTATTGATAATATTAATTTCTAATGAACGGATTTAAATTTATATTTCAGCAGTATTGCAGACGGTTATCAGCCTGATAGTTTTTTACAACGTCTTGATTATAAGTGTGTCTAAGCGCACAGATAGGAGTTAACATGAAAGAAACAGAAATGCTGCATTATGTAGATCATACTTTATTAAAAGCTGTGTCCGAATGGGAGGACATCAAAAAACTGTGTGAAGAAGCTATTGAGTTTCAGACGGCATCCGTATGTGTACCGCCCTGCTATGTGAAACGTATTCATAATGAATACGGGGACAAGCTGGCAATCTGTACGGTTATTGGCTTCCCTCTTGGGTATAATACAAAGGAAACCAAAGCTTTTGAGACCAAACAGGCTTTAGAGGACGGAGCAGCTGAAATTGATATGGTTATTAATATAACGGATGTCAAGAATGGCGATTACAAGAAGGTCGAAGAAGAAATTGCACTTTTAAAGCAGATAACCGGGGATAAGATTTTAAAGGTTATAATCGAAACCTGTTATCTTACAAAAGAAGAGAAGATTGCAATGTGCCATGCCGTTACCAATGCCGGAGCTGACTTCATTAAAACTTCTACCGGATTTGGAACAGATGGGGCTACTCTTGAGGATATTGCCTTATTTAAAGAGCATATTGGTCCCGAAGTCAAGATAAAAGCAGCGGGCGGAATCCGTTCACTGGAGGACTTAAGTGCGTTTATTGATGCCGGATGTTCCAGAATCGGAACCAGTTCAGCAGTGAATCTGGTAAGAGGCCTGAAAGCTGAGAGTTATTAAGTAAAATCAGGGAAATAATAAAATACCTTAATAAATAAAAGTATTTTGAGAAATGAGTTTAGATTCTTAAGAAAAATGTCGAGTTTTCATTACTTAACTCTTTATCGCATCGATAGTATGTTTGCGATAGACAGATTTTACACAATGATTTAAAATATGCAATGAGGAGGAATACTATGAGTACACCTACACCGCATATAGCGGCCGGGAAGGGCGACTTTGCAAAAACTGTATTAATGCCCGGAGATCCCTTGAGAGCAAAATTTGTAGCAGACAACTACCTTGAAAATGCCGTATTAGTTAATCCTGTCAGAGGAGTTAATGGATATACCGGAACCTACAAAGGCAAGAAGGTTTCTGTCATGGCAAGCGGAATGGGTATGCCTTCTATCGGCATCTATTCCTATGAATTATACCGCTACTATGATGTGGACAACATTATCCGCATCGGCACTGCCGGTTCCATGCATAAGGACTTGAAGATCCGAGATATAGCCTTTGCAATGGGAGCCTGCACCAATTCGTCATATGCCAGCCAGTTTGAACTGCCTGGAACATTTGCACCCATCGCTTCCTACGATCTTCTGCGCAAAGCAATACATGTGACAGAAGGAATGAGAATTCACTATATGGCAGGTAATTTCTTATCTTCAGATACCTTCTATGATGATTCCCAGGGTACCATGAAGTGGACGAAGATGGGAGTTCTCTGTGTAGAGATGGAAGCTGCGGCACTTTATATGAATGCTGCCAGAACCGGTAAGAATGCACTTGCTATCTGCACCATTTCCGATTCCCTGGTAACAGGAGAAGCTACCACAGCAGAGGAACGACAGGAAAGCTTCCATGATATGATGAAAGTAGCTTTGGAAGTTGCTATCGACGGATAATCATTTTTCTGTACAAATTTATGCCGGCGTCTGACTCAGACGGGTCGGCAGAATGGGCAAAGTGAATTATGAAAATATAATTTACACCCTTATTAGGGCATTAAATCATTTGCAAAATGATTTTTGCATTGGATTGGTTTATAAAAAGAATATTATTTAGGGAGGAAATGAAAAAATGAAGTTATTCAAAAAGGCATTAAGCATTGCTTTAACCTTGACATTAGTATTTTCATTAGCAGCATGTGGTAGTAAGAACAACAACTCCGGAAACAACGGAAATTCAACAACTGGTACTGATACAGCTACACCCACTGCAACAGCAGAAGCATCCGGCTCCGATCAATATGAAGTAGCATTAATTACCGATATCGGTACAATCGATGACAAATCCTTCAACCAGGGTGCATGGGAAGGCGTTGAAGCTTATGCAAAAGAGAACAGCAAAACTTACAAATACTATAAACCCACTGAGAAATCCGATGAAGCTTATATAACAAGTATTGAACTTGCTATTAAGGGTGGCGCTAAAATCGTTGTTTGCCCCGGATATATGTTTGAAGTTCCTGTTCATACAGAGCAGGCTAAATATCCTGATGTTAAATTCGTTATCTTAGATGGCGTTCCTCACGAAGATGGCGGTTCAGCTGATGTTGCATCTAACTCTTATTCAATCTTCTACGCGGAGCAGGAAGCTGGTTTCCTTGCAGGTTATGCTATCGTTAAAGAAGGTTACACTAAGTTAGGTTTTATGGGTGGTATTGCAGTTCCTGCCGTTATCCGTTATGGTTACGGATTTGCACAGGGTGCTGAATATGCTGCAAAAGAATTAGGACTTGCTGATGGCAGTGTTGATTTAAAATACACTTATGTTGGTAACTTTGATGCTACTCCTGATAATCAGGCAAAAGCAGCTTCCTGGTATAACGAAGGAACAGAAGTAATCTTCGCTTGCGGTGGTGCTGTTGGTAACTCCGTAATGAAGGCTGCAGAAGCAGCAGGAAAGAAAGTAATCGGTGTTGACGTTGATCAGTCTTCTGAATCTGATACAGTAATTACTTCTTCTATGAAGAACTTAAAGAAATCCGTATACGATGCTTTAGCAGCTTTTTATGGCAACACATTCCCCGGTGGACAGTCCGTAACTCTGGATGCAACCTCTGAAGGTGTTGAGCTTCCTATGGATACTTCCAAATTTACAAAGTTTACAAAGGACGATTATACAGCAATTTACAACAAGATTGTCAGCAAAGAAATCACTATCTTAAATGATACAACAGCAGTGGATAAAGATGGAAAAGCAATTGCAGATGCAAGCGGACTTCCTCTTGAATACGTAAAAGTTGGAATGATTAAGTAATAGCAGATCTAGAAGATTGTGTAAAGCGATGAGGGTGCCTATATTTTTTATAAGTACCCTCATTTTTAAAGAATGCTTAGGAGGACTGTATGGAATATGTCATTGAAATGAATCATATTACGAAAGAGTTTGGTAACTTTAAAGCTCTTGATGACGTAACGCTATGTGTGAAAAAAGGAGAAGTCCATGCTCTGTTAGGAGAAAACGGTGCCGGAAAATCCACACTGATGAGCGTATTATTCGGCTTATATCAGGCAGAAAAGGGAGAAATTAAGATTAACGGAAAGACCGTAAAGATTAACAATCCCAATGACGCCAATAATTTGAATATCGGCATGGTACATCAGCATTTTAAACTTGTGCATAATTTCACAGTCCTTGAAAGCATCGTTTTAGGCCGGGAAACTGTAAATGGCGGTTTTCTTAAAATGGACGAGGCCAGAAAAAAGGTTGTAGAATTAAGTGAGCATTACAAGTTGAAAATAGATCCGGATTCCTATATATCCGATATTACAGTAGGTATGCAGCAAAGAGTAGAAATATTAAAGATGCTTTACTGCGATAATGAGATTTTGATATTTGATGAGCCTACGGCTGTTTTAACTCCGCAGGAAATCGATGAATTGATGAAGATAATGAAGAATCTGGTAGATGAAGGCAAATCTATCATATTCATTTCACATAAATTAAATGAAATCAAAGCGGTAGCGAACCGCTGTACCGTTCTTAGAAAGGGCAAGTACATCGGTACTATCGACGTTGAGTCTGCCACCAGAGAAACCATGTCAGAAATGATGGTAGGCCGTAAGGTAAACTTTAACCTGGATAAGGCGGAAGAAAAACTGGGTGATGTGACCTTGAAGGTTGAAAACCTATCCGTAGCTTCAGGGAATTCACATAAAAAAGTAGTTAATGATGTGTCTTTTGAAGTACGAAAAGGTGAGATTGTCTGCATCGCGGGTATTGACGGCAACGGGCAGTCCGAGCTGGTATATGGAATTTCAGGATTGATGCCTATACAGACCGGAAAAGTATCCATAAACGGAAAAGATATTACAAAGGATTCTATCCGAAAGAGATATCTTGCCGGAATGGCACATATACCGGAAGACAGACACAAGCACGGATTGGTACTGGATTATACCTTACAGCAGAATGCAGTGCTTCAGACTTACTTTGAACCAAGATTCCAGCGCAACGGATTTATCCGTTTTGATGCCATAAGGGAGTATGCAAAGAAATTAATCGGGCAGTATGATATTCGAAGCTCACAGGATGAAAATTCCGTTACCAGAGGAATGTCCGGCGGTAATCAGCAGAAAGTTATTATTGCAAGGGAACTTGACAGGGACCCGGATATCGTGTTGGCAGTGCAGCCGACCAGAGGACTTGATGTCGGAGCTACAGAATATATTCATAAGCAGTTAATCAAGCAGCGGGATAACGGAAAAGCAGTGCTCTTAGTATCCCTGGAACTGGATGAGGTCATGGAAGTAAGCGACCGTATTCTGGTTATCTATGAAGGTGAAATTGTAGCAGATCTAGACCCTAAGGCAGTAACTGTACAGGAATTGGGACTTTATATGTCCGGCTCCAAAAGAAATATTGCGCAATAATGCCAGTAGATAGTGTGAAATAAAAGACATTTCACATCCGACATTGAGTGGTCTCACGGCCAAATGTTCGTTAGTGTGAATTGTTGAAAGGCATAATCCACACACAAATTTGTGCTGGCGCAGTGCGCCTGCAGCATGGAGGATAGTAATAGTATGAAGAAGCGGAAATTTGAGTTAAGCAAAGGCGGTAAGGATTTTATTGCATCAATCGTTGCCATTGCCGCCGGACTTCTTTTCGGATTAATTATATTGCTTTTTAGTAATGCACATCAGGCCCTTCCGGCTTTTGGAATGATACTAAAAGGTGGTTTTACGGATGGCTTATCCGGTTTAGCACAGGTATTTTACCTGGCCACTCCCATTATATTAACCGGTTTATCTGTAGGTTTTGCCTTTAAAACCGGTCTGTTCAATATCGGTTCCTCCGGTCAGTTCACCTGCGGAGCCTTTGCAGCGGTTTATATTGGGGTAAAATGGACTTTCCTGCCCGGCGGTGTGCACTGGATTGTGGCCCTTTTGGGAGCCTTTATTGCAGGTGCAATCTGGGGGATGGTGCCTGGTATCTTAAAAGCAGTTGCCAATGTAAATGAGGTTATTACCTCCATCATGATGAATTACATTGGTATGTACCTTGTAAATATTCTTATTGTAAAGTATGTATATGACCCTATTAAGAGCCAGTCGGTACCTGTCGCAAAAACAGCTATTATACCGAAGGCAGGGCTGGACAAGCTGTTTAACTCCAATAACATCAACATTAGTATTTTCATTGCCATAGCGGCTGTTATTGTTATCTATATCATATTAAATAAGACAACCTTTGGTTATGAATTAAAAGCCTGCGGTCTTAGCCCGGAAGCAAGCCGTTATGCAGGTATTAATTCCAAGAGAAACATTATGCTTTCCATGACCATAGCAGGAGCTCTTTCGGGTCTTGGCGGTGGTCTGCTTTATCTGGCAGGTTCCGGTAAATATCTGCAGGTTCTTGATGTTTTGGCACCTCAGGGCTTTAACGGTATATCTGTTGCTCTCCTTGGTATGTCTAACCCTATCGGTATTTTATTTGCCGGTTTATTTATTGGACATATTACTGTTGGCGGAAATAATATTCAGTTATTTAATTTCGTTCCGGAGATTGTTGATATCATTATCTCCACGATTATTTACTTTGGAGCATTTGCTCTGTTGATCAAGCATTTATTTGACAGGTTCCGCAGAAAGTCTTCTGAAAGCGGCGCAGCAAAGGAGGCAAAATAATGGGAATTTTATATTTTATTGTACAGCAGACCATGTTTTTTGCTATCCCTCTTTTAATTGTTGCTTTAGGAGGAATGTTCTCAGAACGAAGCGGTGTTGTTAATATCGCCTTAGAAGGTATCATGGTAATGGGTGGATTCTTCGGAATTGGCTTCATGCATATTTTTGAAGGAAAGATGAGCGGACAGCCCTTATTATTACTGGCACTTTTAGTTTCCGGTATCAGCGGCGCAATATTCTCCCTGCTTCATGCTTTTGCATCTATTAATTTAAAGGCTGACCAGACTATCAGTGGTACTGCTCTTAACATGTTTGCACCTGCTTTTGTAGTATTCGTTGCAAGAATGGTTCAGGGCGTACAGCAGATTCAGTTTAAAGATACTTTTCATATTAATAAAGTTCCGGTACTTGGAAGTATCCCGGTTATCGGACCCTTACTGTTCCAGAACTGCTATATTACAACTTATGTGGGACTTGGAATTGCAATTCTCTCCGGTATTGTTATCAGCAAAACAAGATTTGGTTTGAGACTTAGAGCCTGCGGTGAGCATCCTCAGGCTGCCGATTCTGTTGGTATTAACGTGTATAAGATTCGTTATGCAGGTGTTATGATATCCGGTGCATTAGGCGGTATCGGAGGTCTGGTGTTTATCGTACCTACTTCTACCAACTTCAATGCAACGGTTGCCGGTTATGGTTTCCTTGCATTAGCCGTTTTAATCTTCGGTCAATGGAGGACCAATAAGATTATTGCCGCAGCGTTCTTCTTTGGTATTATGAAGACCTTTGCTTCTGCCTACTCCGTAGTGCCGGTGTTAAGAGACCTTCCTATATCCAATGAAATATATAAGATGATTCCCTACATTGCGACCCTTGTAATTCTTGCTTTTTCCTCCAAGCATTCTCAGGCTCCCAAAGCAGAGGGTATCCCTTATGATAAGGGAAGCAGATAAGCATATGCTGTTAGGTGTCTGAGGAAGTTTCTCTGAGGACAGTATAGAGTTTTAGTTTGAATCAGCGATTAATAAAGGCCGGATAACATATCCGGCCTTTAATGTATGTAATTATTGAAATAAAATTCATCAGTTTATAATAAAAATAATTTATAAAAATAACCGCTCCAGTCTGTGTAATCTGACCCCAAAAAATCAGAGATTAATTATTACGCAATGAAACTGAGCGGTTATTTTTTGTAATTGTTATAATTGAGCCTTCTGCCCCTTTTGTCCTCTTTTCCTTAAGCGGACTTTTTTTATACTCAATTCTTTTTCTTTATATAAAAAGAATTCATCCGTTGCTTTCGGGATAGCAGTTAATACCACAGAGTCCCCTTTATCCAGCTCAATGGATTTCACACCACGGCCGGTCTTTTTCATTTCCGGAATTTCTTCCAGCAGGAAGCCAAGGGAGGCACCCTTTTCTGTCAAGATAATTACCTTGGAATTCTTATCGAGAGCTTCTGATGCAGATAGCATAATTACATTAACGATTTCGTCATCTGCCTCTAACTTAGTGGCAGATATGGCAGTTCGGTTGGTTTCAAATTCAATACCGGATACAAGCTTAATATAGCCGGCCTTGGTAGAGAATACAAGCTGGGATTCAAATAACTGCTCGAAGGAAGTAAATTTAAGAATATTTTCTTTATCTACTTTGCAGAGGGTGTGTATCAGCACACCTTTGTCCTTGATCTTGCATTTTGGAATCTGGGATACCTTGACCTGATACATATTTCCCTCTGCTGTGAACAGGCACAGCTTATCTGTGTTTTTACACAGTATAATATGGGGATATTCCTTTAAGGTATCCTCGGAGATTCTGGAATAGGAAACGTTATCGATGGATTTGGTATACCCGAATCTGTCAATCAGGATATAAATATCCTCAATTTTTACCTCCTCCACATAGTCTACGTTGGTAATGGAGGTGAGTTTTGTCCTTCTGGGGATGTTGAAGGTCTTTTTGTATTCTTTCAGAGTATTTTTAATCACTCGGTAAAGTTCCTTTGTATCGCTGAGAATTAGTTTATACTCCTCAATGCTTTTCAGCAAGGAATCATTTTCTTCATGGAGCCTCAGAATTTCCAGGCCGATTAAACGGCTCAAAGGCATGGAAAGAATAGCATCTGCCTGGCGCTCGGTAAAGTCAAGGGTCTTTGCCTGCTTTTCAGAGGCTTTTGACTTGAACCTGATATCGGTAATATCACCCGAGGTCAGGCAGCCTTTTGCCTGTCCGATGGAGGAGCTGCCCCTTAATATTTCAATAATTAAATCAATAACATCTGTTGCACGGAT
>JAEXGM010000153.1 GCA_023450835.1 Bacillota bacterium
GGACAGAAACATCTCCTAAGCACTCCAGCGTTAGGCTTTCGGCTTCCTGGTTATAAAGACTTAATAAAGTGGCTGCCATGGTCTTAATCTGTAAAGCGTTCATCTTTTCGCTTGCTACATCAAAATACTGGAGCAACCCATATTATTGATTGATGTCTTATCCTTGGCTTCAATGAATTGTTTGTTTTTCTTATCCTGGATCCGGATCAGGTTATAAAAATTATCATCAATAGATTTTTGATAGCTATAATCATAGGCCAGACTATAATCACCTAAAATTGCGTTTAACTCCAATTCCTCAAGGTTACGTAATACCACTTTCCCAAATTCATCACGGAAAACGTAAAGCCTTCCTGTATTCTGTAATATCTCTGAAAGGGCAGAATATATGATATCCAACCAGGATTCATTATTGACTACCTTGGTTTTCAAAACATAACCCGTATCCGCCAATTTCCCGCTAATCAGTCCATAATAGTTACACATTTTACTGATTAGGATTGACATTGTATAACCAGAATAAGAAAAAGTATCCTTCGCCTTGCAGTACCGTAACTGGTCATATGCTGTGACTGTAATCTCGCCTTTGCTGTTCTGACCATGCTTGAAGACTACACCATAAAAGATACCCGTATCATCATACTTAAACCGTACTATGCAGCCGTTTTCAATCTTTAGATTATCATCAATATAGGAAAATCCCAGCTTACTGCATCCATCATTAAGTCTGTCTGTATAGGATACGTCTTTCACCAACTCGCTAATTTCATATACCTTTTTATTTACTTCAACAACAAATTCCATGCCCATGGTATCACCTACAAATATTCATTAGATAAAAATCTGCTTCCATCTGCCGTTATCATTAGTTCTCGATATACCGTATCTTTATCAGATGCTTCTTTTTTCAAAATAATATTAATGCGTTTCTCTTCTGCCATGCTAACATTATCAATCTGAAAGCCCTTAATGCTGATTAAGTCATTAAGAGATTTTACTGGATAAAAAACCGGCAGTTCATCATTCTTACTACTCATTGCACTATTTCCTTTCTGTGCGACGTCGCACGCTCTTTACCCTTTTTAGGGACTCGGAAATCTCGGGATGTTTTTATCTTTTCCTTATAACCTCAATGCATCCATACCAATCTATTAGATACTTCTCCATATCGTACAGACTGTATAAATACAGACAATGATTTAACGCATACCGGATTACCTCCGGAGAATACCGCTTTTTAAAGAAGAGAGCCTGAAATCTCATATTGGCCAACAACTGAAGCTGTCTAAGAATCCGTTCCCAGGTGCTTTGGTGCATGTATTTAGGCTCTTTATAAATCATCTGATAATATAAAAGGCTGCTCTATCTGAATGCCATACCTGGCAGCTAATCGGTTCATACGATAGCCTATTTCCTCATATCCACCGTCTATACTGTCCTGCCTGGTTTTATATACTCTAACCGGATAACAATCCCTGCAGACCAATTCACTGCGGTGGTAGTACAGCTTTGCTCTATGGCTCCCACACCTGGGGCATACCATGAACGTCTTATAGCCATAGCCGGTCTTTTGCCTGGCAAGCTCCACATGTACCGGATTATCATTACAAAGGAAGTCAGCAGCCAGAACGTTCACTATATTTATTATGGATTTTATTTCTGCAATGGTTACAAAATATCGCACCCTACCACTCCTTTGTTTTGGAAAATTACTAAATACTAAGGGCAAGTTTAACTTATACTGCATCCTTAAATAGCCCTAAAGCCTTTGTTTATCAACTATGCGAACATTCCGAACGTGTTGCTACTGCTTTTGAACGAAAATTTCTTGATAAGCCGCAAGGTACTCCTGATATGTTGTTCTCTTCCCTGATGGAACTGTATCTTGAAGATATGAAATCTAGGTTCAAACCTTCTACCCTCTATACAAAGAAATATATGATTGATGATAAAATACTTCCCACCTTCGAAAAGCTCCGTATCAATGAGATTAAGCCTGCTCAAATTCGTAAATGGCAGAATGGAATTAATATATCAGAATTTCAGCCAGACATATCTTAAAACAATAAATAATCAGCTTGTGGCCATCTTCAATTATGCTATGAGATATTATGACCTAAAAGAGAATCCCTGCCATAAGGCCGGTAGTATGGGTAAGAAATACGCTGATAAGATGCAGATATGGACTAGGGAAGAGTTTACAACCTTTATTAATGCTGTAGAGGATGAAACCTATCAGATTGCCTATAATACGTTATATCGGACAGGCTGCCGGCTTGGGGAGCTACTGGCCCTTAATGTCGGAGATATTGATCTGACTGCTAAGACTATGTCTATATCAAAGAGCCTACAGCGAATGCAGAAAGAAGATGTAATAACTCTTCCTAAAACCCCAAAAAGTAATCGCATTGTAACCCTTCCTGACTTCCTGGTAACTGCTCTGCAGGAGCATATCAATAAACTATACGATTGCGCTCCGGAAGACCGGCTTTTCTTTAATGTATCAAAGTATTGGCTACACGAGAATAAAAGAAAGGCTGTAAAGCTATCTGGTGTTAAGGATATCCGGATCCATGATTTCCGTCATAGCCATGCATCGTTATTAATTGAACTTGGCTTCTCACCTATTCTGATATCGGAACGACTTGGCCATGAGAAAATTGAAACCACTCTTAATATCTATGGGCACCTATATCCGAATAAACATACCGAAGTTGCCACCAAATTACAGGAAACAGTATCAAACCAGTATCAAAGTGACGATAAAGAACCTAATTAGCCTTATATATCAAGGGTTCTAGCAATTATGCTTTTTCTCCCCACCCTATTATACGCAAGAAAACGCCTGGTTTCATAGCCTTTAAAGCTTGAATCCAGGCATTTTCTCCTTTTATTATCAGCTTATCTTTTAGAAGATATATACTATTCCTGTTTCTGGAAATACAAGATTATCTGAATTAATATAGTCGGCAATGTCTTACCAATTATTAATTTCATATTCTAAACTTCCCTCATTAATGCTTTCTTCAGGATAATTTGCAATTTCCAATTTCCAAAAAGTCTTTCATAGAATTAATTTATATGATAAATAAAATCTTATTTTATAGTACTCTCAATTTCCGCATTATTTTCTAAATCTTTAACTTGCTGATCGTAAACCGCCTTAAACTTTGCATCTAATTCTATTTCATCAGTTATGTTATTATCTTTTGCAAATTTGTCTTTAAGTAATTTTTTATACTTACCAATTATTAATGCCTTCTCATAAACAGGCTTAACACTTTCCCAATATTGTTCCTCCGTAAAGTTTAAACCTTTTATATATTCCTTAAAAGCTGCATCCTGTTCAGGAAACGAAGAAAGAGTTTCTTTGGCCACATTAATGGCATTTGAAATCTCTGTATCAGATACAGTGACGCCTTCTTTAAGCGCCTCTTTATAAACCACTTGCCTATCAAGTATCTTATCCAATATTTCCTTATCGGAATATTTATCATTACCGCTGTTTAAAAACAGTTTATAAGTATCAAAACCTTTTTTTGTAATCTTCTCACCATCTATAGTAGCTACAACAACATCTCCTGCCTCAGATAAAGCTTTTGCTTGCTGTTCCCCAAATGATTTTGCTGCATCCGGTGCATATGAAATATTGTAAAGTAAAATTAGAGTTAGAGCTGTTACACAAATATATATGGCTCTCTTACCTATTTTCAGTTTGTTTATCTTCATAAATATGCCTCCTAATAGTGTATTTTCACTATTTTCTGCTATTCAGCAATATTCAGCAATTTATCCCGGATAGAGGTATTACACTTTTAGCCTGCTTATTGCTTATAATTCTGATTTTTATTTATATAAATCCTTAAAGCTATGATTGAAAGTATCAAAGCATAAATTACAAGTCCAACAAGTCCCAGAACTATTAACAGATATATTATTGAAATTAATCCTATAGTGCCCATATACATTTTCTACCCCCTTTTTCTTGTAATAATCATCTTTCCTAATTAGTTAATGATAATACTTAACTGCGAAAAATTCATTTATCAGAACAATGTATTCTTCTCCCACTCCCTATATTTTTCCATAATTATACATGCATTAATCCATTTAATCAACTTAAATATTAATTAGTAATTTCTAACATAATTTTAAGTAGCATTATAAATATCCCTACTGTATAATTGATGTAAATACTAAAGAATTAAGCTGCTGAATTTTTGTATACTATCTTGGGAGGCTCATTATTATGAACAGACGTATTCGTGTAAAGCCGAGTAAAGGTCAATCTTTTTTTGGTTTTATTATTGGAATTATTTTTTGTTTTATTGGTTTTATTGTGGTGGTACCTGCCTTTGGCCCTTTCGGATTGTTTTGGACCTTTATAGCCCTTGTTATAACCGCTATGAATGCTTACAATTTCTTTTCTGACAAAGGTGTGGCTTCTCATGAATTTATTATTGATGATGTGGATAAGTCAAATGATTTTACTGCTGAAGCCCCTAAATATACTTTCTCCACTCCTGCTGCACCTTCTGCCAAGGACCGGCTGGTAGAATTGCAGAGTCTCTATGATAAGAACCTGATAACTTATGATGAATATGAAGAAAAGCGAAAAAAAATAATTGATGAGCTCTGATAATAAAAATAACCGCTTCGTATTATAACGGGAAAGCTAAGGATAATTCCTGTTAATAATACCAAGCGGTTATAATTTTTATTTCACTTTTCGATTTTCTCTTTTTTGTTTTTTATTCAGGTTTGATGTATGTATCCAAAGCAAAACTTATTATCAATGCCCGGTTTATTTTTTTCAACACGTCTTGATCTAGATGACACACCTTTTCTTTTAACCTAGATTTGTCAATCGTTCTTACCTGTTCCAGCAAAATGACAGAGTCTTTAATAATTCCATATTTATCTGCATCTATCTCCACATGGGTTGGGAGCTTTGCCTTATTCATTTTCGATGTTATCGCCGCACAGATTACTGTGGGGCTATGCTTGTTTCCTGTGTCATTTTGTATGATAAGAACCGGTCGTACTCCTCCTTGTTCAGAGCCTATTACTGGTCTTAAGTCAGCATAAAAAATATCTCCACGTTTTATAATCACTTTTCTCACACTCCATTTTATGGCTTTAGTCTTATTATTTCCCAATTCTGACCTATGTATTCCATAAAATATTCTCTTATTGTGATTATTTCTGAGTTTGACTTATTTTTTATTAAATACCTATGTTCCAAACTTTATTGTTACGATAATATATACGCGGTATTCGCTTGCCAACATTACAAATAAATTCATAATTAAAAGAATAGGACATATCCGCCACTTCTTCTACTGATATAAATTCCTCTTTATCTCTTCCGATTAAGGTAACTGTATCCCCCTGACAAACCTCAGGAATGTTTGTAACATCTACCATAAACTGATCCATGCATACTCTTCCGATGATAGGCGCTGACATACCATGAATCAATACCCTTCCCCTAGAAGAGAGCTGCCTTGGGTATCCATCCCCATAGCCTACCGGTATTGTTGCTATTCTCGTTTTCCCTTTTGTCACATAGGTACTTCCATAGCTTACTCCGACTCCGGCTTCTACTTCTTTTACATAGCTTACATGGGATTTGATTTCCATTGCCGGCTTTAAGACCAACGCATCTTTTTTAACCTCATCAGAAGGATAAAGCCCATAAGTGGCAATACCGCTTCTTACCATATCCAGCCTGGCCTCCGGTATATCAATTATGGCTGCACTGTTTGCTATATGCTTAATCGGTATCTGAATTCCTTCTTCTTCAAGCTTTTTTGTAAACTTAAGGAATCTCTCCAACTGTCTGTTTGCAGATGTCTTATCTTCTTCATCCGCGCAGGCGAAATGAGAGAATATTCCCTCTATTTCAATACCCTTAAGTTCTGATATATTTTTTATCTCTTTTATGCTTTCCTCATCATCAAAGAATCCGATTCTGCTCATACCGGTATCAACTTTTATATGAACTTTAGCTGTTTTTCCCTGGCTTAGTGCCTCTTCTGAGAGGTCCTTTGCCGTATTGTACTGGAATATTGTCTGGGTTATATTATATTCTACCAGTTTTTTATACTGCCCCTTAGGGGTATATCCAAGTACCAGAAGCGGTTTGTCAATTCCTGCTTTTCTAAGCTCTATTCCTTCTTCCAGTATGGCAATACCAAAACTGTCTACCGCCATCTCAAGAAGTGCCTTGGCTATAGGTACCGCACCATGCCCATATCCATCAGCCTTCAGGATTACCATTAACTTTGTTTCGTCACCCAGTATTTTTCTTGTATTATCAATGTTATTGCAGATAGCGTCCAAATCTATGTTGGCAGATGCTCTATAATATTTTGAATGAAATTCTTCGATGGAAGTTAAATCAATATTTCCAGCTGTCATATTTACCTCTATTCCGCCGCTCAGGGCGACCTAAAATCTTATGTGAAAGTTTTCTTTCACTCATTTTTTCATCTATTTACAGCAACATATTTTATAGTAACACTTTAATTTTTATTCTAAACTCATGGCATCCGGAAGAAACTTAAGAATATCGGAGGCCATCAGAGAATATTCTCCTAGTTCCTGACAGGCATAATCTCCTGCTGACCCATGAAGATATACTCCAAGGGCTGCTGCCAGAGATTCTGTTAAACCGCCTGCAATCAGACCTGCTATTATTCCGGTAAGCACATCACCTGAACCGCCGGTGGCCATGCCGTTATTACCTGTCATATTAATGTATTGGCTGCCCTCGGAGGCTACTATTGTTCTGGCATCTTTAATGGTATATATAAGATGATTATCCTTCACACAGTTATCAGCCATGTGAAGCAGCTCTTTTTGTATTGCCTCTACCGGAACCGCAAGAAGATAGCTTAATTCCTTTAAATGAGGAGTCAAAATTGTACGTTCAGGTAAGATACCCTTAAGATAAGATATCCGTTCCGTTATTCTATTCTCTTTATTTTTAACCGCCGGTTCGCCGGGCGAGAAGTCTTCTTCTTTTACCCTTTTTGTTGAACTTTCTACCAGGGAATTTATTTTTTGTCCCAAGAGCCAGATGGCATCCCCGTCAATAATAAGAGGTGCTTTGATATTTTCTAATATCAGATTTAAGATTTTTTCCGAAGCCTTGCTTCTTCCGATTCCCGGCCCAATTACACAGACATCTGCCCATTTTATTTCTTCTTTTAGAAGGTCAAATGCATTGTCTGTCAGCTCTTCCTCTTTATAGGTGCATAGCAGCGCTTCCGGAAGAGAAGTCTGAAGACTTATACGATTGTTTTCACTGGTCATAATCTTTACAAGTCCTGCTCCTGTCATATAGGCTGCCTTCGCTGAGAAGTACGCCGCCCCTGACATTGTGGCAGAACCTGCCACTACTAATACTTTTTTATAACTTCCCTTGTTGGAATAGGCTTTGCGCGGAGGAAGTAAAGAAAGAGCTTCCTTTCCGAAGGTATGATACTTAAGATTCATCCCAATCTTCTCCGGCGGTGCAAATCCTATGTCCGGAATTATCACCTTGCCGGCATATTCGCAGCCGGGATACATTACCAGACCAATCTTGGAAAATCCAAAGGAGATTGTAACATCCGCTTTAACTGCTGTTCCCTGGGGAAAACCGGTATCACTTGAAAGCCCTGAAGGTACGTCTACCGAAAATACCTTTTTTTTCACTGAGGTGTTGATTTTATTTATTATGTCCTTATAGATACCTGTAACTTCTCTGCTTAACCCTATTCCAAATATGGCATCTATCAGAATCGTATTTTCATCAATAGTATATTCTGCAAAATCCAGTTTGCTAATAATTGGCACGCCAAAATTCTCTGCTATTTCTTTTTGCTGCAAAAATAAAGAAGATGTTCTCTCATAATCACCGACTATATAGATAGTAACATCGTAACCTTTACCAAACAGAATTCTTGCGGCAGCTATTCCATCCGCACCGTTGTTGCCTGTGCCGCAAAAAACAAGAATACATTCTCTTTGATGCAAGTATCCTTGTTCTTTAAGATATTCCTCTACTGTTTCAGCCACTTTCATGGCTGCATGCTCCATTAGAACAATGGCAGGTATCCCCATGACTTCTATTGTTTTTTTATCTATTTCTTTCATTTCGCATGAACTGACCAAATATTTCATATAAATAATCATGTCCTTTCCAATGCGTGTGTGAATGATGCCTTTTATTTCACACTAACGGACATTTGGCCGTGAGGCCACTCAATGCCGGATGTGAAATGTCTTTTATTTCACACTATCCTGACCTTCTCCTATAACGAATGCACTGGCATATTCACTGGTGTTGGTTATGGTTACATGTATTTTCTTTATAGCCATTTTTTCCGCTAATTCTTTTGCACCATTATACAGATTAACATATGGTTTACCAAGTTGATCCCTTAAAACTTCAATATCGGAAGGTCTGACACCGTAAAAACCTGTGCCGAACATTTTCGATACGGCTTCTTTCACAGCAAAATTCCCGGCAAGCTTTATCTTATCCCTGCTTGCCAGTTCAATTTCCCTCTTTGTATAGATCTTCCTTTGAAAAGATTCTTTCTCACAGGCTTTTATAACCCTCTTTATTTCAATTAAATCTGTACCAATGCCAATAATCATATAGTATACTATTCCTCTAGTTCAAACCTTTTTTGATATCCTCATCCAATTCCTGCAGCAATTCAGGCCCCAGCATATCATGCATATAGTTATATATGTCGGTATTTTTCATTTCCATATCCTGCTTTTCCAGGATTTTTACCTTTAACTGCTCTCTGATGGATTTTATCCACTGATTGATTTCTGCAATCTTCTCAGTATTATCGCTTAACCTCTTATAGCATATAGCCGTACTCTCTATAATCAGTTCTTCATTGGCTTCTTTTATCTGATATGGAAGATCAATAAGCTGGTTTTCCGCCTCTTTTATCTTATCGCCTATCTCTCGGATTAACCTCTGATTCTGATCCAGCTTCTTTTCTTTCATCTTGCCTTCTTTTGTGTCGCTTACATCCATATGGGTTATAATTTCACCCATAAGCTGATTTTTAAGCTTTTTCAAATCTTTTAGGTCATTTGTCAGCTTCCCCTGCTGCTTTATTACATCATTGAGATTACTCTCCAGCACCTTTACCTGTGCAGGTTTATCATAGTCCGGAAATAACTGATGCCATCTTTCATCCAGAACTACTATCGGTACCTTTTTTCCCTTAAAAATCTTTGTGAAGTCAATTTCCTTTTTTCTCATGTATATTCCCCATTAATGTGTGAATATTGTCTTTTTAATTTTCACATTAACGGACATTTGGCTGTGAGGCCACTCAATGCCGGATATGAAATATTCTTTATTTCACACAATTCCTGTATGACTTAATCTTCTGCGTCAACTACTGGCCATCATTTTGGGACGTGCCATCTTCTGTCTTTAAAGTTTCACCGTTCTCTCTTTGGACTTCCAAATCCTTAAGCGTATAGGAAATACGCATTAAGCTTTCTGCCAAATGCACATTCTCTACAATAACGTCAGAGGGAAGGTTCAAATCCACCGGTGCAAAATTCCAGATTGCTTTAATTCCAAGTGCAACTATTTCTTTTGCTGTTTGCGGAGCCTTTATTTTAGGGATTGTAAGCGCTGCTATATGAATCTTGTTTTTCCCTACAAAATCCGCGAGGTTATCCATCATCTGAATTTCAACACCTCTTATAGAAATCCCCTCCAGCCTTGGATTCACATCAAAAATACCCTTAATGTTAAATCCCCGTCTTTCAAAATCCGTATAGTTTGCCAAAGCCTGTCCCAAATTACCGGCTCCTATAATGATTACATTGTATTTTCTGTCGAGACCGAGTATCTTTCCTATCTCCGTATACAAATACTCTACGTTATAACCATACCCCTGTTGTCCGAATCCACCGAAGTTATTCAAATCCTGTCTTATCTGGGAAGCGGTTACGTTCATCCTCTCACTTAACTCCTTGGATGATATACGTACAACGTCATTTTCCAATAATTCACCTAAGTAGCGGTAATATCTGGGCAAACGTTGTATTACAGCCAATGATATTTCTTTCCCTTGCACTTATAACCCTCCTTCAAATTAATATGTTAAACAAATAACGCTGAAGACCTGTAAAAATGGCACCTATAAATATATTCTATTTTCTAGGTAACCCGTTATTTTTCTTATGTTATAAAGGATACTTTATATAAAAAGCTTACAGTTGTAAAAAAGCCATAGTAACCTCATCCTAATAAGATATTATATGTGAATGATTTTTATTTGTCAAATACTGATTCCCTGTCATCCGCTTGACTTTTTTCAGACGTTCCAGTATCATTTTAGTAGAAATCCAAAGAGAAAGGCAATGAAAATGATTTTAGCATGTAAAAGTATTTCCAAAAGCTTTGGAACTGACCAGATATTAAACAGTGTTTCTTTCCATGTAAATGAAAGGGAAAAAGCAGCTGTTATCGGTATAAATGGAGCAGGTAAAACAACACTTTTCAAAATTATTATGGGAGAACTTAGCCCCGATGAAGGTGAGATAATCTTTGCAAAAGGCAGCAGCGTGGGTTATCTTGCACAGCATCAGGGACTCTCTTCGGAAAACTCCATATATGATGAAATTCTGACAGTCAAAAAGGATATTATTGATAAAGAAAATTCTATAAGGCAGCTGGAAGCTTCTATGAAGAATGCTTCCGGAAGCGAACTGGAGCAGATGCTTTCCAGCTATACCAGGCTTACCCATGAATTTGAATTAAACAACGGCTATTCCTATAAAAGCGAAGTTGTAGGTATCTTAAAGGGCCTTGGTTTTTTAGAAGAGGATTTTTCAAAGCCCGTAACAACTCTCTCCGGCGGGCAGAAGACCAGGGTTGCCCTGGGTAAATTACTTCTTAGCAAGCCGGATCTGATTCTCCTTGATGAGCCTACCAACCATCTTGACATGGAGTCAATTGCCTGGCTTGAAACCTTCCTTTTAAATTATCCCGGTTCTGTGGTAGTAATCGCCCACGACCGCTATTTTCTCGATAAAGTTGTAACAAAGGTTGTTGAATTGGAACAGGGCAAAGCAGTTTCCTATGAAGGAAATTATACTGCTTACGCCGAAAAGAAGGCTATGCTTCGGGATGCTATGTTAAAGCATTATTTAAACCAGCAGAAAGAAATCAAGCATCAGGAAGAGGTCATAGCGAAGCTTCGTTCTTTTAACCGGGAAAAATCCATTCGCCGGGCTGAAAGCCGGGAAAAGATGCTGGATAAAGTAGAAAGGCTGGACAAGCCTGTTACTTACGAGCCTCAGATGAACATAACGCTGGAACCCCATGTAGTAAGCGGAAATGATGTGTTAAAAGTTGAAGGATTGTCCAAATCCTTTGGCAGCCTCAGATTGTTCTCAAATCTTAACTTTGAGATTAAACGAAGCGAAAGGGTTGCAATCATCGGCAATAACGGTACCGGTAAGACTACACTTCTTAAGATTATAAATGAGCTGCTGCCTGCTGATTCCGGCAAAGTGGTCCTTGGTTCCAAGGTCAAAATCGGTTATTACGATCAGGAGCATCAGGTATTGGATTCGGATAAGACTCTTTTTGAAGAATTAAGTGATGCTTATCCTGATATGGATAACACTTCCATACGGAACATACTGGCCGCTTTTCTTTTTACCGGAGATGATGTCTTTAAACGTATTAAGGATATCAGCGGCGGTGAAAAAGGACGGGTATCTTTAGCCAAGCTGATGCTTTCCGAAGCAAATCTTCTGATACTGGATGAGCCCACCAACCACCTTGACATTACCTCCAAAGAAATCCTTGAGAATGCAGTCAACAGCTATACCGGAACGGTACTCTATGTATCCCATGACCGCTATTTCATTAATAAAACTGCTACAAGGATAATGGACCTCACCGGTAATACCCTGATTAACTATATCGGTAACTATGATTATTACCTGGAAAAGCATGAAGCACTCGAGGCCATCTCTCTAAACCGAAACGGCTCGGCTTCTGTTAACCCAAATACGACGTCCACAGATGAAGCCAGTACTAAGCAGGACTGGATGCAGCAAAAGGAAGAGCAGTCAAGAATACGTAAGCGCCAAAGCGATTTAAAGAAACTGGAAGACCAAATCCAGAAATTTGAACTGCGAAACAGCGAAATCGATTCCCTTCTGGCAAAAGAGGAAATCTATACAAATCCCGATGAACTGGTAAAGCTGACCAAGGAGAAAAAGTCCGTAGAGGAAACCCTGGAAAAGCTGATGAGTGACTGGGAGTTATTGGCTGAGTAATACAACAATACAGCTATAGACTAGTTTTTAAATAGAAAGAGCCGTTCGATTTCCCTCACACCTTCCTTTTAAAGGCAGTGAGTACACAAAAAGCCGAACTGCTCTTTTTTATATCTGTTTCAAGCTATGGTTTCAGCAGAAAAAAGCCTGCCGGGAATTTCTCAGGCTCATTTATGATGTATTTAAAAACCCCTCAAGATATGCTTTCAAAGCAGCCTTCTCTTAATTTACACCGGCAAGTTTCTCTTCCATCAAGCTGACCGCATCCGGCCGTCCAAATATTCCAAGGCGTTTAAGGTATCTGTCATTGTATAATACAACAAGTGCACCAGCCGACAATTCCTCATTATCTCCCTTTGCCTCCGTAAACTGTTTTAAGAGAATATCGCCGCTAATACTGTCGCTATAAGTATAAACGAATACCGTATAGTCCCTTACCAGTTCCAATATCTCTTCTCTCTTCTCCGGCATAACCGCCACTCCTACCTGATAGCAGTTTCTCTTTTGCTGGTTTTGAAGCTTTAGTCCTAATACTGTTAAATCCGACTCTTTTTTGGTAACAGTCTGCTGCCATGGTATTTGCCGTTGCCCCAGTTCGTTTGTCAGCTTACTTATTTTTTCTTCAAGGTCAGGGGCGTTTCTGTCATATAAACGGTCCGTATCAACAACCAGCAAACATCCCTTATCTCCCGTGAAGTCAGTCAGGATATCCGACCAAAGTATATCGGGTTCCTTATGATTACTGTAATCTATAAAGTATTGGAGAGTATCCTCCTTTTCAACTTTTTTTACATTGATTGTATTTTTTCGAAAGAACCTCATGCATCTGCCTCCCCTGTCTTCTTCTTTTTCAATCCACTGATTTAAGCGTCATAAGGCAATCTTAACCCATATTTATCTATATCCGATATATAAAAATGCGGCAAACGCCCAAATCATCCATTTACTTGTCTACATTCAGGTAAACATCCTCTCTGGTATGAAATCCGCTGTCTATAATAATCTTATCAATGTTTTGCGCCGTAACCGGTATGCAGTCAAGTTTATAGTAGGGAATATCATAAGTGCCGTCGTTAATGGTATCCTTTGCCTGGTATCCATCCTTTTGCCCGGAATTTATGATATCTTCCCCGCGCCCCAGAGCTACGGACAAATAAGCGGCTGCCTTCGCCAAATCCTCCACAGATTTATATACTGTCATGGTCTGGGTTCCCTCCACAATACGCTGGCAAGCCGCAAGATCGGCATCCTGTCCGACAATGCAGACCTTTCCTGCCAGGCGCTTTTCTGACAGCACCAGAAAGATTTCACTGGCAAGGTCATCATTTCCGCACATAATGCCCTTAACGTCCGGATATTGCTCCAATGCCTCTTCCACATACCCGGCAGCCAATTCCGCGCTCCAATTGGCGCAGGACTGCTTATATACGACTTTTAGGTTGCTGCCTTTTATAATATTAAGAAATCCCTTATCTATCATATCCACATTATTATCACTGGAAGGTCCGCTTATGATATATATATTTCCCCCTTCCGGTATGGAATTCACAAGGGCTTTTGCCATTTCCGTTCCCACCTGGCCGTTATCAAAGGAAATATAGAGGTCCGTATCCGCATTTCTTATCAGTCTGTCATAAGAGACAATCTTGATACCGGCATCTTTGGCTTCCTTTATTACGCCTTTAAGCGCATCCGCATCTGTTGCCAGTATTACGATAACATCCATTTTCTTTTTTATAAAATACCGGATCTGTGAAATCTGGGTATCCACATCTCCATTGGCTACCTGCACATTTACCTCCGCCCCCAGCTCCTTTGCGGTCATAACAAAGGCATCTCTGTCCCTTATCCACCGTTCGATAACAAAGGAATCGAAACTAAAGCCAATCTGCAGTACCTTTTCATTTTCAACATTTATTCTGTTGTCGGATTGTTTCTTACTGCATCCTGTCACGGACATCGTCAAAAGCATGATAATCCACAGGCAATATATGGTTTTCCTGCTCATATTTACATCTCTCCCTGAACTCACTTGGTGTGATATTTTCTACCTTCTTAAATATCCGGCTGAAATAGTTTGGGTCGCTGTAACCTGACATCAGGCACACTTCCTTAATGCTTAGCTTATCATCTTTCAATAATTCTTTGGCTTTTCCGATGCGTATCTCTGTCAGGTAATCAATAAAATTAACACCTGTTTCTTCTTTGAATTTTTTACTGAAATAATAAGGATTTATATTAACTTCTCTGGATACTGTCTCTAAGGATATATCTTTTCTATAATTTTCACTCATATAGCTGATTGCCTTCATAACAATATCCTCTAACTGATTTTTCTTTCTCTCTGCCATATGCTTTGCAATGTCTGTTATTTTCCGAATCCACCAGTTGCTTATCTCCTCGTAGGAGCTGCTGTCCTGGACCTCTTTAAGATATTCGTTCCGATACAGGAAGCCGTAATTTATGCCTCCGTTCAGAAAGGCTTCCCGCTCTGTACGCATGACCAGTTCCAATACCTTTAGGCGGATACTGTCCATATAATCCGGATAATTGTCCACCATCCAGTCAAAAAATACTGCCGCCTGCTCTTTTGCTCCCTGGATATCCCCCTGCAAGACCAGCTTTAGCATAAGCTGTTCGTTACTTTCAGGATACTCGCCTTCATATTCTCCTCTTAAATGCATGTCCCCCACATGGACGACTCTTCCCTCTCCCTCCTGTAAAGTCCGGTATGCTTCCTGATAGGACTGGCTTAACTGCAAAAGCTTGCACTTTTGTCCGATTCCTATCCGAAATCTGGCATCTATCTGCTTCTCCAGCGCATGAAGCATGCACCTGGCCTGCCTGGTATTTTGTATTCTCTCTTCATATTCCGGTCCCTCTTTGCTGCCAGGTACCATTACAATCACTTTATTTGCCATTACTGCCCCTACCAGACATGTAAAATGCTCTTTTATAATATGCCTCATAACCGGATAAAACTTCTGGGAACGCATGCTCATTCCCACCGGATTGGTCAGCACCCCATTTTCAAAGGTTTCCCCAAACTGAATCAAAATAATAAACGCATACTCCTCTTCAATTTCCAAAAGCTCTTTGTAATTATAATATGTACTTTCATTTCCTCCTCCCTGCAGCATAAGGTAATTAATAAAACCACTCTCTAGTATGGGAACCACCGTATCCAGTTTTTCTCTTATCCGCAGGTTTGTAAGCTGGCTTTTTCTTTCCGTATCTACCTGGGCCATGGCACGTTTTATTACTCCCAGAAAATTTTCTTTATTAATCGGTTTGGTCAGAAAATCAAAAACTCCGATTTCAATTGCATCTTTTGCATAATCAAATTTATTGTAAGCGGTGATTACAATAAATAAAACGGTTTTATTTATCTTTCTGATAGCCTGCATGGCTTCAATACCACTCATGACAGGCATCTGTATATCCATAAAAATAATGTCCGGCCGGATGCTTTCAGCCATATCCAGTACTGCTCTTCCTGTTTTGGCAGTATAGACCTCGCAATCCTCTCCGATATTCTTTTGTATCATCGCTCTTAAAGAAACGAGCATAATCCCTTCATCATCTGCGATAAGAATTCGATACATGATTTGCTCCCTTCCGCCTGTTATTTCCCTTTTCCGGTATAACTATCTTTACCTCTGTCCCTTTGTTAATTCCATCGCTGTGTAAGCTCATGAGATTTTCCATACCGTAATAGAGCCTGAGTCTGTTCCGTACATTGCTAAGCCCTATACCGGCTGAATCACTGCTTTCGGAAGAAACCGGACCGCCGGATAAAATATCCTCTATTTTATCCATAGACATTCCGATTCCGTTGTCTTTTATAATAATTGTTATATTTTTTTCTTCCTCTATTACCTTTAATACAATCTCCCCGTCACTGTCCATTCCGGATATACCGTGCTTTACCGCATTTTCCACCACCGGCTGTAAAATCATACTGGGAACCATAACATCTGCCAGGTCTTCCGGGACTTCTTTCCGAAAATGAATATCTCCTGTCATCCTGACATTTATAATATAAATATAGTTATCCACTATCTGTATCTCTTCCTTTAACGTGGTATCCTGCTCCATTTTACGGACATTATAGCGGAAAAAATCCGCCATTTTTTCCAGAAATAATCCGGTCTGATCGGCCTCCTCCAATATGGCAAGCTGCGCTCCGGCATTTAGAGAATTAAAAAGAAAATGAGGATTTATCTGTGCCTGGAGGTATTTTAACTGTGCATCCTTTAAATGATTTTCCATCAAAAGCTGCTGTTCCTTCAATAGCTGTTCATTCTCCATATCCTCGGTTATCTGTTCAATATAATGCTTTATACTTTTGAGCATAGTATCAAAGGTACTGTATAATAATCCGACTTCATCCTCGGATTTCGGCATAATAAAGTCCGAGTTAAAATTCCCCTGGGCGACCTCATTGGCATTGTGGGCAAGCTGAACCAGAGGCCTTATGATATTTTTAAGAATCAGAACAAGAAGGAATAAGCTGATAACAACGATAATACTTAGAATAACAAGGCTTAAGACCTCCGTGTAGTTAAGAGATACCATCAGTATTTGATAGTTCCTGGAGTTCTGTTTCAGCTGTTCCGTATTCAGGTTGCTGATAAAGGAGTGTATATATTGATTCAGCCTTTTGGTTTCTTCGTAGGATTTCTTATATTTTTCTACATTCCGTCCCCTTTTTTCTTTCACCGTTTCATCTGTCAGATTCAAATAGGTGTCCGACATACTTCTGATATTTTTCTCAAGCATCAGCATATCGTTATCAATAAGCTGGTCATTCAGGCTTTCCATCAGACCGCGGTATTCCTGCTCGCTTTTATAATAATTGACCAGGGCTGTGGAACTTTTTGTATTCAGATATTCGTATACATTTGACTGTACTTCTTTTAGCTTGTCGGACAGCTTATTGGAAACGATGTTGGAAGAATACACGGTGTCAAGCTTTTGCAAAGACTTACTGATATAGGCATTTACACTGATATTGGTCAGAAATATAATAACTGCCAGAAAAATAAACACAGAAAACAGTTTTGTACTTATGGAATGCCTGAATTTATAGATTATATGTCTTATCATTCACAGTCCCTGCCCCTTATTCTGCCCCTAATGATAGGAATTCACATTGTTTTTGTCGATGATATGGATATCTGCATTATAGTAATTGTTTACATAGCCCATTTGTTCATATTCAAGCAAGGCCTGAACACTCTGCTTTCCCAGCTGTTTTGTATCAACGGCAACGGTAACAGACGCCAGATCTTTCCTGATTGCCTCCAGTATAATATCGGAAGAATAGGAACCTATAATTGTCACTTCACCTACCTTATTATAATCGACAATCGCCTGGCAGGCACATTCCGTATCTACTTCCTCCATACATACCAGAATGTCCGGAATAGCCTCCTGGCTGATAAAAAGGTCACGTATTGCTTCTTCCGAATCAAATTCCTTATTATCCGTTATATAGTAGGGCTGAATTAAAATATCATTTCCTTTAAGGTTCTCATTGAGCTTCTTCTTAATCTGGTTGAAAATCACATCATTCATGGAATTGGAAGCCGCCGAATGAAACAGGATATATATCTTTTTGGTGTCACTGTTTACCTTCTTTACAATCTGCTCCCCGTAAACCTGTCCCAGCTCATAGGAATTGATTCCAACAAAACTGGCCCTCTTGGTATCAATATCATCATTTAATACGGTAACCACCGGTATATTATTCTTTACGGCTTCATTTATCAATTCTTTTACATTATCCGAGCCGTCAGGACAGACTATAATACCGTCAACCTTTGATGCAATGCTGATTCTTAAGTAATCCTCCATGGTATAATCCTGTGAAAGATTGCTGCCTACCTGCTCCAGATATATATTATTCGCTTCCGCTTCTTCTTTTGCGTTATCATAGACCGATTGCCAGAAGGAGGTCGTCCTGTCCCGTGCAATCAAAACATAATGTTTTTCATATTCCTTTGCCTGTGCTAAATTTTCTTTTTCTGCTCCTGCCAGTTTTCGCTGTCCATATTGTAAAGCAATCAAAACCGGCAGCAGGAACACCAATACCATTACTATTGCACTCAATTTTTTTTTCAATTTCTGCAGCCTTTCATCCTTAACTTAACCCTGTACATATCGCCGCAGGCAGACTGCTTACAGCATGCCGGATACTGCAATTTTCACAAGGGTATGCCTTTACATTATATCATTAAACTCTAATATTTACAAAGAAACGATGCAATTTGTTATAAATCGCATCGTTTTGCCATATTAATCCGGTTCTTTTTCCTCCTGACATTGTTCCTTTTTTTCCTGCTCTGCTCTTTTTCGAGTCTGAATTAAGGCATAACAGATAATCCCCGCCGCACCGGTTATCAGCACCGAAGCTGCTGCTATAGCGATGGGATAGGATAAGGTCTCATCTCCTGAGAGTCTGTTTTTTAGCACCAGATATCCCATGTATCCTATGTAGATAGCCACCAGATAATAAAGTATTGCCCTGTCACCGGTTTTTCTCTGTTTCATTTTCAATCCTCCCTGGGGTTCTCTTATGCTTTGGACATGTTCTTATGGTTGAACTTGATATCAAAAATTACAGCCAGAAGCAATACTCCTCCTTTTACAACATACTGCCAGTTGGAATTTAAGCCATAGATAGACATACCCTGATTAATAATTCCCATTAAGATGGCACCTATTACAGCTCCTCCAATAGTACCGGAACCTCCGTAAGCTGATGCTCCGCCTATGAAACAGGAACCGATGGCATCCATTTCGTATTGGTTACCGCTGTCTCCGTTTACCGAACCGATACGGGCGGCACAAAGCAGGCCGCTGAGCCCTGCTAAAAAGGCTACCTGCGCATAAGCGGTAAAGAAGATTTTGTTTGTGTTAATGCCTGAAAGTTTCGTCGCTTTTTCATTTCCGCCTACCGCGTAAAAATAACGCCCGAATACCGTTTTATTTGTAATATAAGAATAGATGAAGACTACTACCAATACCCATAAGAGCATAACGGATATTCCCTTATAGCCGGCAAGTTTCCAGCAGTAGACCAGGATACAGGTACTAATAATCACTGCTTTCATATAGACAGTCAGTGTCTTTTCCACTTTATAGCCCTTTTTCTTCCTTTTACGGTTACTTGTAATGGTTATGATAAAATAAACAACAACGGCTGCTATACCAAACAGAATGGCAGAGTACTTTGTTTTACCATCATCCAGTCCCGGTATTTTAAGATAGGCCGTAAAGGTATCTAAAAACCGCTGATTCTTGATAGAAATCGTCTTACTGTCCAGTATTACACGCCCGATACCCCTGAATACGAACATTCCCGCCAAGGTTGTTATAAAAGGCGGTATCCTTGAATATCCTACCCAATATCCCTGCCATATTCCGATGATTACCGAAAGCCCCAATCCCAATAAAATTACCAGATAAGCATTCAGATCAGTGGACATCAGTATTTTGGCAGCAAAGGCCCCCACAAGGCAGACAATTGCTCCGACGGATAAATCTATGTTACCTCCCGTAAGAATACACAACAGCATTCCGCAGGCGATGATTACTACATATGCATTTTGAAGCAGAAGATTTGAAAGGTTCTGCGCATATGTCATTCTTCCTCCCGTGATAATATTAAACAATAAAAAAACTATTACCAAAACTATTACCATTGTATATTTCACAAGGAATTGCTTTAGCTTTACATTCATACTTTTTCGACCTCCTGGTTCTTTTTGTCACTTTGCAGTATACAGGACATGATAAGTTCCTGTGTAGCCTCCGCAGCCGAAAATTCACCTGCTATCCTGCCTTCATTCATCACATAGATCCGGTCACACATTCCTAACAATTCAGGCATTTCAGAGGAAATCATAATAACACTTTTTCCGTCCTTTACAAGCTGATTCATGATACCGTAGATTTCGTATTTCGCTCCTACATCAATTCCTCTGGTCGGTTCGTCAAGTATCAATACCTCCGGATCTGCAAACATCCATTTCGCTAACAGTACCTTCTGCTGGTTGCCGCCTGACAGATTTCCGGCCTGCTGCTCTATGCTGCTGCATTTGATCCTAAGCTTCATCTTATAATCATCTGCTACTGCCTTTTCCTTATCTTCATCAAATATCCCTTTTCTGCTTACCTTTGCTGTCTTTGCCAGAGTTGTATTTACACGAATCGGCTGTGCAAGTATCAGCCCGTTGCCTTTACGGTCCTCGGTTACATAGGCAATTCCGGCATTAATTGCTGCTTTTACATTATGTAAGACCTCTTCTTTGCTGTTCAGCAATAAGGTTCCCGTAATTTTTTGTCCGTAGCTGTGCCCGAAAACACTCATGGCAAGCTCCGTACGCCCGGCTCCCTGCAGTCCTGCAAAGCCAACTATCTCTCCCTTTTTTATGTGAAAATCAATGTGATCGCATATAACCTTTTCTTCATAAACAGGATGGTAAACCGTCCAATCCTTTACTTCCAGGGCTGTCTCTGCTTTCACGGAATGCTCTCTTGCCGGAAAACGGTCCTTTAATTCCCTGCCTACCATTCCTTTGATTATTCTTCCTTCATCAATATTGTGGCTTGCATTGCTGATGGTTTCTATTGTTGCTCCATCCCGGAGTACTGTAATATTATCCGCTGCATATGCCACCTCATTTAACTTATGGGATATGATAATAGAGGTCATTCCCTGCTTTTTAAATTCCAGCAGCAGATCCAGCAGCATCTTTGTATCCTCTTCGTTTAAAGAAGAAGTAGGCTCATCCAAAATTAAAAGTTTTACATCTTTGGATAGTGCTTTTGCTATTTCTATCAGCTGCTGCTTCCCGGTTCCTATGTCTTTTATAAGAGTTTCCGGTGATTCTTTTAAACCCACCCTTCTCATATGCTTCTCTGCCTGCTGAAAAGTTTCATCCCAGTTAATCCCTGCTCTGCCTTTTCTCTCATTTCCTAAAAACATATTTTCCGCAATACTTAGAGTAGGTATCAGCGCCAGCTCCTGGTGGATAATAACGATTCCTTTGTCTTCACTGTCCTTTAATGCATTGAACCGGCATTCTTCCTTGTTATAAATAATTTCCCCCGAATAGGAGCCAAAAGGATATATACCGCTTAGAATATTCATCAGGGTGGATTTTCCCGCACCGTTTTCTCCCACCAGCGCGTGTATTTCTCCCCGTTCAACCTGTAAATCCACATTACTTAAGGCCCTTACTCCGGGAAATTCTTTTACGATATTCCTCATCTCAAGAATATAATCTGTCAATTGAAACCTCCTTCTTCCAAAGGCAAATCCTGTTACATAATATATGGGTGAGAATACCTCCCACCCATATACATACTTTCCCGCGGCAGATTTTACTGTGCAGCCGCCAGATAACCGTCATCACCTACTTTATAATATCCCGTATCTACCAGCTTTTCTTTATAATTATCCTTTGTTACCACATCCGGTACCAAAAGGTAAGAAGGAACAATTCCTGAACCGTTCAGATAAGAAGTTGTGTCGTAGGTGCATTCAAATTTGATTTTTGAAAGCAGAGATTCATTTGGTGTATTTCCAGAAAGGATTTCCTGAGCCAGCGCTACTGTTACTACAGCTTCATTGGCAACTGCCTTGTATACTGTCATAGCCTGCTTGCCATCCAGTAAGTTCTTTAAATTGGCAATATCTCCATCCTGTCCGGTAATTAAAGGCCAATTGCTGCCGGCATAGTCCGATTCAACAGCCTGGGCGACACCAAGAGCTGTGGAATCATTGGAACACAGTGCGATATCAAGCTGTGTACCGTTTGCATAATAGGATGCCAATATATTTTGCATACGGTCAAGGGCTGTTGCGGTATCCCAGGAAGCAGTAGCAACTTTTTCAAACTCCTGCTGGCCGGAAGGAATCTTTATGGTGCCTTTCTCAATTAAGGGTTTTAAGGCATCCATTGCACCATTGTAGAAAAATTTCGCATTGTTATCGGCAGGGTCACCTGCGGTAACTTCCATATTGTAGGTCTTGTCACCTGCATTTGTTAAATCCAGTGTATCTATTATGTACTGTCCCTGTAATTTACCAACCGTGTAATTGTCAAAGGATACATAGTAGGATATGGCATCTGTATTCATTATCAATCGGTCATAGGATATAACAGGTATCTTCTGGTCTTTCGCATCCTGCAGCACTGTTGACAGGGACTCTCCGTCTATGGCTGCTATTACCAGCAGATTCACGCCGTCTGCTATTAAGTTCTGGATATCATTTACCTGCTGGTCACTGTCATTATCAGAATAAGTGAGTTCCGCAGTATAGCCCAGGGCTTCAAACTGCTGTTTCAGATAAGAGCCGTCCCTGTTCCAGCGCTCCAGAGATTTTGTCGGCATGGAAATACCAACTTTATAATCCTTTTTATCGGCAGATGTATCCTTTGCGGTACCGGATTCATCGGATTTTCCGGTTGTATCTCCCGCCTGGCTGTTACTCGGTGCCGACACATTCTTATTGGAGCTGCAGCCCCCAAAGGATATCAGCATTACAGCAATTAATAAGATTCCCAATACTTTTTTTCTCATATAATACCTCCTGGTTTTTTTATACAAGCTGATTATAGCAAAGGGAAACTAGCACATGCTTTATATCCGTCTGGTTATTTTTGTACCCTGCATTTGAATTTCCATGGAGAGTAGCAATTTATTGATTGCCCTTATAGCACAGGCCAATATTATACTATTACAAAAAGAAGCCCTGCGGAATACAGCGTGCATTACACACGTCATACTCCGCAGAGCTTCTTTTGCAACAGTCCTTTTAGCGCAGACTTTTCAGTCTACAGCCCTCTTTCACTGATATTTCTGATTGTACTCATAATATGCTCATGAGCCAGCATTTCTGCCTTCTCCCCGTCTCTCTGACGGATAGCGTCCAATATGGCATTGTGCTCTTTATTGGAATTGGCCGCTCTTAGATCAGAAGCAAGGGTAATCTTTCGAATTCTTTGTACATAATGATGAAAATCCGATAGAATATGGTTTAATATCTTACTGTTGGATGCCTCATATATTAATTGATGGAATTTATTGTCCAACTCCACTATTTGCTCGTGATGCTCTTTTTTTGCATGAAATTCCGAAAGATAAACAACCTCTTCCAGTTCGTCAATCTGCTCCTGGGTTATGTATTCACAAGCCCATTTTGCACATAGGCCTTCCAGATAAGAGCGGATAATATAGATGTCATGGATGTCCTTCTCTGAAATCTCATTCACATAAGCTCCCTTATTGGGCACGATATTAACAAGGCCTTCCAGTTCAAGCTGCCTTAAGGCCTCTCTTACCGGTGTTCTGCTGACTCCCAGCTCCTGTCCGATAGAAGCCTCTTTCAGCTCGTCATTTTGTTTATATCTGCCCGCCAGGATATCTTCTCTGATTTTTGTAAATACCCTGCCTCGAAGAGAATATTTATCCGTGTTTTCGTTATGAACATCTTTTTCGCCCACAAAATTCCTCCTAAAGCTTTTTAATGGTCTCCATCAGATAATCAGCAAACTCAGCACTGGTAGCACCGGTATTTCTTCCTGTAATGACTAATTTTCTTTCCGTTACAGTGCAAATATCAAGTGCCTTATAGAGTTTATCTGCTTCTTCCTGATAGCCGATATGTGATAAAAGCATCGCACCTGCGCGAATTACGCTGCAGGGATCTGCATAGATTTCTCTTCCTTCGTCCACCATTCTGGGTGCAGAACCGTGAATGGCTTCAAACATTGCATATTGTTTACCGATATTGGCACTGCCCGCTGTTCCGACACCACCCTGGAACTCAGCAGCTTCATCCGTAAGAATATCCCCATAGAGATTAGGAAGTACAAGCACCTGAAAATCTCTTCTTCTCTTCTCATCCACCAGTTTGGCAGTCATAATATCTATATACCAGTCGTCTGCCTCTATACCGGGATATTCCTTTGATATTTCTTTAAAGATATCCAGGAACTTACCATCGGTTGTTTTAATAATATTAGCCTTTGTTACTGCTGTCACTCTTGTCTTTCCGTTTGCCTTGGCATATTCAAAAGCAGCACGGATAATTCTTTCGGTTCCCTGGCTGGTTACAAAGGTAAAGTCAACTCCTAAATCCTCTGTTACAGGGAAGCCTTTACTGCCGACAGCATAAGCTCCTTCCGTATTCTCACGGAAAAAGGTCCAGTCAATTCCCTGCTCCGGTATACGAACAGGACGCATATTAGCGAATAAATCCAGTTCCTTTCTCATGGCAACATTGGCACTTTCCACATTAGGCCACGGGTCCCCTTTTCTGGGAGTGGTGGTGGGTCCCTTTAATATCACATTACAGGTCTTCAGCTCTGCCAGGACATCCTCAGGAATTGCTTTTAAGGTTTCTGCTCTGTGCTCAATAGTAAGTCCATCAATGGTCTTAAATGAGACTTTACTTTCTTTAACTTCCTTCTCTAAAAGAAATTCCAATACTCTTTGTGTCTGTCCTGTTATGGCAGGTCCGATACCGTCTCCGCCGCAGACTCCGATTGTGATTTCCTCCAGTTCTTTGTAGTTAACAAAGTCGGCCTGACCTTTCATAGCTTCCACACGTGCTAACTGTTCTTCCAAAAGTTTTCCGAATTTTTCTTTTGCTGCCTCTATGTACCCTGCCATCTTAACTCCTTTCGTGAACATCAATCTTTTGCTTGATATTCCTGTATGCATGTTAGAGAGTATCCAAACGATGCATATTTCTTCTTTTTGTTTGTTCTTATGTGTCTTGGTTTTTCGCTTCTGTCTTTTTATTTCTGCATAGACTTCCGGTTAATCAGGCACTATACTGTGGCTTCTTTTACTTCTGTAATGACTCCGATAAGCTCTTCGTCTGTTATTACGGTAACGCGGCCGCCGTCATATTCTTTATCAACCCATTCCTTTACCTTAATTACCAGAGAATCATTTTTATCAACAGCATCATTCCCCTTCAGCTTAAAATAGCTATTAATCCAGTGGGCAATGCCCGCAAGACCTGAGGTATTGGATACCGCAACTAACACGGGTCTGTTTAAGAATTTCTCAGTATCAAATATATTATAAATCTCTTCATTTTTCAATAGCCCATCCGCATGAATTCCTGCTCTTGTAACATTAAAGTTCTTTCCTACAAAAGGAGTTCTGGGCGGTACCTTATATCCGATCTCCTTGGCAAAATAATCTGCAAGCTCTGTAATTACGGTAGTATCCATGCCGTCAAGGGTTCCTTTTAACTGGGCATACTCAAATACCATAGCCTCTAAAGGTGTATTGCCGGTGCGTTCTCCGATCCCAAACAAAGAACAGTTTACTCCGCAGGCACCATACAGCCAGGCTGTAGTAGAATTGGTCACCGCCTTATAGAAATCATTATGTCCATGCCATTCCAATAGCTGCGGCGGGATTCCCGCATGGGTTACAAGGCCGTAAATAATCCCCTGGACACTTCTTGGAATAACCGCGCCGGAGAAATTAACTCCATATCCCATGGTATCACAGGCCCTTACCTTTACCGGTATATTATACTGCTCTCCCAATCTCATAAGTTCCATACAAAAGGGAATAACAAAACCGTGAATGTCCGAACGTGTTATATCTTCCAGATGGCATCTTGGTGCAACTCCCGTTTCAAGACATTCCTGAACAATATTCAGATAATGGTTCATAGCCTCTCTTCTGGTCATCTTCATCTTGTAGAAAATATGATAATCCGAACAGCTTACCAAAATTCCGGTTTCCTTCATTCCGATATCCTTCACTAACTGGAAATCCTTCTTACTGGCTCTGATCCAGGAAGTAACCTCCGGAAACTGATATCCTTTTTCCATACATTTGTATACGGCATCCCGGTCCTTCTTACTGTATAGGAAAAATTCACTTTGTCTGATAATACCTTTTGGTCCGCCCAGCCTGTGGAGGTGGTCATAGATTGTTACTATCTGTTCAGTAGAATAAGGAGCTCTGGATTGCTGTCCGTCACGAAAAGTAGTATCTGTTATCCATATCTCTTCCGGAAAGTTATGTGGCACTATTCTGTCATTGAAGGCTATCTTGGGAACTTCATCATAGGGAAATAAATTTCTGAAAACATTTGGCTGCTCTACATCAACCAGAGTATACAAATGCTCTTCCAGCTGAAGCAGGTTATTGTGACGGTTCATAAATACTTTCCTGTTTTCCATCGCTTCGCTCCTCATTCTTTTAATTGTTTTATGTATAAAATATTGTCAGCAGACTATAGGTACACAACCTGCCGGCCATTTTATTAATCTGCCTTATTGTATACAATTATACTTGTGTTGTCAAGAACAAATTTTACAATGCAATTTGATGTTGTATCATCACGTTACCTTAATAAACTATCATATTTTTTGTGGAAACGCAAGAAATCATTACTGGGAATTTATTATAATTCATTATAAGATTTATTATCGTCGTTTTACCTTTTCTTTTTGTATCAGGTATACTATAATAAGCATATCTATTTCGTAAGGTAAGGTGGGGCTGTTGCAAAATGAAGCCCCGGGAAAGGAGTTATTATGCCAAAGAAGAGAATAGTAATCGCCCTTGGCAGAAATGCTTTTGGTGATACATTTCCTGAACAGCAGAAGGCAGTTAAGAAAGCAGCAAAAGCAATTGCAGATTTGATTGAAGATAATTACGATATCGTTATCACCCACAGCAACGGCCCTCAGGTTGGTATGCTGCATACGGCTATGACAGAATTTTCAAGATTGGATAACCACTACACTGTGGCTCCAATGTCCGTCTGCAGTTCTTTAAGCCAGGGCTACATGGGATACGACCTTCAGAATATACTTCGTACAGAGATCTTAAACAGAGGTCTCTATAAACCGGTCGTCACTATTATAACCCAGGTGAAGGTGGATCCCTTTGATGAAGCCTTTGCCAATCCCTCAAAAGTCATCGGAAGATATATGTCCGAAGAGGAAGCGGTAAAAGAGGGAGAAAAAGGCAACCACGTTGTAAAAACCGAAAAGGGCTACCGCAGAATTATTGCTTCTCCAAAGCCCCTTGAAATCTATGAAATTGATTCAGTTAATGCCCTGCTTGCCGCAGGACAGGTTGTAATTGCAGCAGGCGGCGGCGGTATTCCTGTGTTAGAACAGGGAACGGTATTAAAAGGAGCAAGTGCTGTAATTGAGAAGGATGCCACCAGCGAATTGCTGGCTGAGGCAGTAGATGCCCAGGTACTTTTATTTCTGACAGGCGTAGATAAAGTATGTTTAGGTTTTGGGAGTGCCAATGAGCGCCCTATAGATACCCTGACAGTTTCTGAGGCCAAAGATTATATCCGTGATAATGTTTTTGAGGCAGGTTCTATTCTTCCTAAGATTGAGGCCTCTGTCAAATTCATAGAAAGCGGAGAAAACCGTGAAGCTATCGTCGGTAATATTGATAAAGCTTTAGATGCAGTACGCGGTAAAACAGGTACACATTTTATCAGGTAAACAGCCTGTTCATTAACAAAAAGCCTTCCCACCTAAGAGCAATTTCTTTGATGGGAAGGCTTTTTACATCAGATAATTCATCCACAATATCTTACCTAATTATAGGATATGGGCGTCAAAAGGTCAGTCTTTCTAAGTGGGACGGCAATTTGCACAAAGCAGAAAGACTTATGCGCTGGTTCCAAGGCGCATTCGTTCTTTCTGCTTTGTGCAAATTGCCTGTAAACAGATTGAAACAGGGCTTTTGACGCTCAAGTTATTATATCAAGTTATTATGTGATTAGCCCGACAAATGACTTGATTTCATACATACACAGGTAAATTGTACAAAACAGAAAAATTCATGCGCCTATGGAAATGTATTAGAAGGCCTTTTCTCAGACTGTTTTGTGCAATTTACCGTCCCCTTGTGAAAGACTGCCCCTTTGCCGGGTTTAATGATTATATTACTTAAATAACATAGTTACTTAAATCTTCCTGGAAGTTCTGTATCATGGTATCGAATACTGCTATTTGCTCTGTAAGTCTCTTAATCTGCTCTACATATACGGTAACATTGGAGTTAGCTTCCTGAGTGGAGGCGGAATTTTCTTCTGCAATGGCAGCAAGATTCTGAATGCCATCAAATAGTACCGCGATATTATCTGCTTCTGACTTCAGCTCCGATGAATTCTTAATCAGGTATTCCGAAACCACTTTCAGGTTCTGGTTCATCTGGCTGGACTTCATAACGGCATCTGTCAATTTGGTATTCTCATTCTCCAGCACGGAATATTGGGTATCAATGCCTTCTACCACAACACCGATACTGGATGCAAAGGTCGTAAGACTGTCATTAATCTGTTTTACTGCCTGATTCGTTTCCTCGGAGAGCTTTCTTACCTCCTCTGCTACCACGGTAAAACCTTTTCCGGCTTCTCCGGCTCTGGCGGCTTCAATAGATGCATTTAAAGCCAGTAAGTTGATCTGTTTGGCAATGGAAGCTACAATTAATACGATTTGGGTTATGGCGTCCGCGTTGTTCTTTAAATCTGTACTTTCCTTCTTGATATCACTGAAGCTGTACAGTACGTTCGTTATCTGTGCTGCCGTAGCCTGTACATTTACAAAGCTTTCCTCGATACCGGTAACCGCCTCTTCTATCTGGGTCTTATTTGACTGCCCTTCATTGGAGATATTGGTGACATTCTGAACACTGCCGTCCAATATGGTAATGGCTTTTGTAGTATCTTCTGCCTGTGTTATGGCGGCTTCTGCAACCTGGTCAAGAACAGTGGTTATATCATCGGAAGTATTCTTCATGGTACCTGCAATTTCAGAAACCGACTTATTAAAGGTATAGAGTTCATCTACAATTGCGTTAAAGCCAATGAAATCTTTCTGGATATTTCTCTTTATTTCATTAATCTGTTCCATGTAAGCTTCATATTCATCACCGGACTTCAAGGTTATGGACTCTACAAATTTACGTTCACTTAAGTACTTTAATTCCTTCATGATCATTTTCTTGGGCCTGTTTAAAAGACTAGCGGAAATGAAAGAAATCAAGAATGCCACTGCTGCAATAATCACTGTCTTTGTAATACCCTGAGACAGAATCAGGGAGGCTGCCGCTACTGCCAATGTATTTACAATAGATGCTTTTAAGGAGGTATTTCTTATAAAGCCAAAAGATAAAATCCTGTTTATGCGGTATTTCTTTGTAGATTGTATTTCTTTCTCAAATGTCAGCTTTAACTGGGTCTCTTCTTCTTTCTGATATATGATTTCAATATTCGCATTTTCATTGAAATGCTTGATTGCACCATGGGTCAATCCAATCAGATAATCTATCATTCCTCTTTTGGAACGGTAGGTAAACAGTATTTCATGGGAAGAGATCGGAACTACATCGAGAATAGGAGGTTTGGCACCACGAAAACGCTTCATTACAATAACATGGACATCATTCATGGATTTTAAAAACTGATAGGCAGAGTCATGGCGAAAGAATCCGGGATAAAGCTTGCTAAAGGTCTTGATATTCTCTTCACCCATGATATTCCATATTTCTTTTGTTGTTTTGCCCATTTGGTTTCCGATGTGATCGACAATTCCTCTTGCAACCCTATCTTCAACATCTTCGAAAGGAGTAAATATATGCTCATTGGAAAGATTAAAATTCTTCAACGCACTATTTACAACTTCATTGCCGTACAACTTCCTGCAGGACTCTACCCAGGATGAAACAACGGTACCCTTCATAAATTTCCTCCTTAAACTATTATTTTATGCTAAAAACTATCAAAATCCCTAATTTTAACTTATAATTCTTTCCTCATTATAAATCATCTTTTTTAGAAAAACAATATGGTAAAGTATCACACTTATTTTTCGTGCATAGAATGAATATTATAATCAAGGATGGTGGCAAAATTGTGCGGTATAGCAGGCTTTTGCAGCTTCAAAGAGAATTACACCAGTAAGTACAGCAAATGGCAGAACACTCTGGCTGATATGAAGAACAGCATTAAACACAGAGGCCCGGATGAAGACGGATATATGCTGGATGAACATATTGGATTTGCCCATGCCAGACTCTCTATTATCGATCTGGCAAATGGTAAACAGCCGATGAGCAGAAAGATTGGAAATCGTTTATATACAATCATCTATAACGGAGAGCTCTATAATACCAGTGAATTGAGACAGGACCTGGAGCTGAAGGGATGGCGTTTTTTGACTACCAGCGATACGGAAGTAATTCTGGTGGGCATTATAGAATACGGCAATGAGTTCGTAAAAGAATTAAATGGTATTTTTGCATTTGCTATCTGGGATTCCTATCAGGAGACTCTAAGTATCTTCAGAGACCGTCTGGGAATAAAACCTTTATTTTATACGCTGACAGATTCCGCATGTATCTTTGGCTCTGAGCTGAAGGTACTTTTTGAATACCCGGGAATAAGACCTATCATTGACAGAGATGGGCTTTGTGAAGTATTTGGGATTGGGCCTGCCAGAACTTATGGAAATGGGGTCTTTAAAGATTGTAAGGAAGTCCTGCCCGGTTACTATAATGTATATACCCGGGATGGCATGAAAAGCGTCCAGTATTGGAAGCTAGTGAGCAGACCTCATACGGATTCCTATGAAGAGACAATTGAGAAAACTGCCTTTTTACTGAAGGACTCCATCGTAAGGCAGATGATATCTGATATCCCCATCTGTACGTTTCTATCCGGCGGTGTTGACAGCAGCATCGTAACAGCAGTTTGCGCCAGTGAGCTTGCGAAACGGGGGGAACGGCTTAATACCTTCTCCTTCGATTTTGCCGGAAATGACGAGTATTTTAAGGCTAATGATTTTCAGCCTTCCAGAGACCGTCCTTACGTAGATTTATTGGTAAAGCATTTTGATACGAATCACACCTACTTAGAATGTGATAATATTAAACTGGCAGATGCCCTTTACAGCGCAGTGGATGCCAAAGACCTGCCCGGTATGGCTGATGTGGACTCTTCCCTTCTGTATTTTTGCAGTGAAGTAAAGAAATTCAATAAAGTAACTCTGACCGGTGAGTGTGCAGACGAAATATTTGGCGGTTATCCGTGGTTTCACAGCAAAGAGGCTTTTGAAGCTCACGCCTTCCCCTGGTCCAGAAATATTGAGCCAAGACAGCAGCTCTTAAAGGATGACCTGTTAGACTCTCTTCATCTAAAAGAATACATTGACAAAACCTATGAGGCTTCTGTTGCCGAAACACCAAAGCTGTATTCAGAAAATGAAGAAGAAGGCAGACGCAGGGAAATTGCTTATCTTAACATTAAGTGGTTTATGGCTACTCTCTTAGACCGTATGGACAGAACCAGCATGTTCTCAGGGCTGGAAGCAAGAGTTCCTCTGGCTGACCACAGAATATTGGATTATGTCTGGAACGTGCCCTGGGATATTAAGTGCCGGGACGGTGTGGTAAAACACCTGCTGCGTGAATCCGCCAAGGGTCTTCTGCCGGATGAGGTCCTCTACCGCAGAAAGAGCCCGTACCCAAAGACCTATAACCCTCACTATGAGAATATTCTCTCCACCCGCCTCCAGACGGTATTAAAGGACTCCTCTTCTCCTCTTAACAGGTTAATCGATCAGAAAAAAGTTGCCGATTTTCTTTCAACTCCATCCGACTATGGAAAACCATGGTTTGGCCAGTTAATGGCAGGCCCTCAGATGATTGCTTATTTACTGCAGATTAACTATTGGCTGGATAAATATAAAATAGAACTTGCTATCTGATTTTTAACAGCTTCCGCTGAAGGACTATATCAAAAGAGGCCGTTGCATAATGAATTCCTGCAGAGCATCAATAGCCTCCCAGGACCTCATTTTGCAACGGCCCTTCCTATTATCCTATTTAATTTTAAAGAAGCCGATTAATTTATTCAGGCTTTCCGCACTTTTCTCATTATTTCTGGACTGCTCTAATACTTCAGAGGTCTTCTCCGCAATGGAAGAGGACTTTTCTGCGATATCGGAAGCTCCTTTTGCACCTTCATTGGCTGCAAGTGCTACTTCATCAATGGCATGCTTTATATACAGTATGGATTCTTTCAACTTCTCTGTTGAATCTTTTATCTCAGAAACCATTTTTTCCACGGTAGTGGCATCCTTGTCGTATTGCTCGCCGATATGAACGGTATTCTCATAATCTTTAATAACCTGATTATCCACAAAACTTAAAATATTCTGAGAATCTGATACCAGCTCTTCCACCGCTTCCGCTACCAATGAGGTAATGGATTCAATCTTTGATACGGCTGACTTGGAGTCTTCTGCCAGTATACGAATCTGTTCTGCAACAACGGCAAAGCCTTTACCGGCTTCACCGGCTCTGGCGGATTCAATGGAAGCATTGAGTGCTAGGAGGTTGGTCTGTGAGGTAATGGAGAGGATAGTCTGTGATAAGGATTTTATCTCTTCAATTGCCTTTGTCTTTTCAATGGAGCCTCGAAGTTTCTTATTGGCCGCATCGTAGGCAGTAACTGCTGTCTGCTGAGAGCCCAGGGCTGACTGTTTTAAGCCGTCTGCTCTTCCTTTAATCTGCTCCGATATGACGAGTCCATGCTCCAGCTTCCCTGTTATAGTAATAATCTCACCCTCAACATCCACCGTGGTATTGCTGATTTCCTGCACTGACGCGGCGGTTTCTTCCATGCCGGCAGAGAGCTCTTCTGTTGTGGCTGAGATATTTTCAATATCATCATAAACATCATTGGAGCTGTGAACCATATTGTCAATGGAATCTTTAATTTTACTGCTCTCTGTATTAATATCTTCAATTATCTTTAATATGTTCTGCTGCATCATAGTAAAGGAACGGTTAATATCACCGGACTCATCCTTTCGCAGCATCTGCCTGTCAGAAAAGATACCGGTCAAGTCTCCCCCTGCAATTTTAGCCATACTTTCTCTGATCTTTACAAAACCTTTTGCGATGATATGACCTAAAATATAAGAAACCACAAGACCTGCCAGGAGCATAATTCCTAATATACCGATAATGTAGTAGGAGCTATGGAGCAAATCCTTGTCGATATTCTGCATATAGATACCGTTAAACCACATACCGATAACCTTGTTATTCTCATCTAATATAGGGGCATAGTATGCATAGGCGCTTTTCTCTAATACAACAGCTTTACCGGAGTATATTTCATTATTCTGGATTACTGCCTTTACCACCTTGTCGGAGGCTTTTGTTCCGGTAATTCTCTTCCCGCTGCTATCCTTTATAGTTGTTGCCGCTCTGGTATCACCCGCAAACAGAGTAAACATTACACCGGTTTTTTCCGATAACTTATCTAAGATATCCGAGTTATCATTCATTAAGGTATCGCCTTTATAAAGTTTATCTCCATCCAGATGCCACTGGCCCGGTATCTCACTATCCAGAAAAAGTAATCCGGTAGCCGAATTATCAACAAGCCTTTCATGGATTTCATCCAGAACTACACTTTCAACCGTAAACCGAAAAAATATTCCTACTATTGCAATAAAGATCAGCAAGATTGCCGCTGCTGCAAATGAAATTTTATGCTTTATTTTCATACATTGTCTGCGTCAGTAATTTGACGCTTTTCCTTTCATTCCTTTTTTCATTAATTCGTATCTACATTATACTATCGCACCTTATTCAAAGCAATCAATAAAAAACAAAATGCGGCTGAATTTGATAAAATTCAACCGCATTTTGTATTATTTTGGTAAATTGAATTGTATTAATTTTTACATTTTTATTTATTAAAATACCGGGACTACAGCTCCCTGCCATTTTTCTTCAATAAATTTCTTTGTCTCTTCAGAGGTAACTGCTTTAATCAAAGCCTTTGTCTTGTCAGAATTTTCATTTCCTTCCTTTACAACAATTACATTGGCATAAGTCTTAGCAGCATCAGAAGATGCATCTTCCACTAATAAACCGTCTTTGGAAGCAGAAAGTCCTTCGGTTAATGCGTAATTTCCATTGATTACTGCAAGATCCACATCCTGTAATACTTTTGCAGTCTGAGCAGCTTCAATTTCAACGATTTTTAACTTCTTGGGATTTTCGGTAATATCTTTGACAGTAGCATCCAGTCCGACATTTTCTTTTAATTTGATAAGTCCGGCTTTTTCTAATAACAGTAATGCTCTTGCTTCATTGGTGGTATCATTGGGAACAGCAATCTGTGCTCCGTCAGCCAGTGCATCCAGAGTCTTTGTCTTTCCGGGATAGATTCCAAGAGGTTCAAAGTGTACGTTTGCTACTGCCTTTAAAGTTGTTCCGTTCTTGGAATTGTAATCATCCAGATAAGGAACATGCTGGAAGAAGTTAGCATCCAGGCTTCCGTCTTCCGTAGCTACATTGGGCTGAATATAATCGGTATATTCTACTACTTTAATGGAATATCCCTGTTCTGCCAGAGAATTCTTAACGGCATCGGAATTTAAGATTGTTGCATGAGGTTCAACGGTAGCTCCTACTACGATTTCAGTTAATTCTTTCTGGTCGGTAGAGGAAGCATCTGTTGTAGGCTCTGCCGTAGCTTCTGTTGTAGGTTCTGCTGCCTGATTATCGGAAGCTCCTGTTGTATTCTTGGTACCGCATCCTGTAAATAAGGTCCCCACCAATAATAAGCTTAACACGGATGCTGCAAGTCTTTGCACTTTTTTCATACTAATTCTCTCCTTTTCCTCTTTTATCTATTTTCTTTGATATAAAATGGCCCATACTTTGGATAATCTGGACCATAATAACAAGCAGGATAATTGTTACTATCATAACATCTGCCTCATATCTGTAGTAACCAAATCTTAAAGCAATATCTCCTAATCCTCTTCCTCCCACCGCACCTGCCATGGCTGTATATCCTACCAGGGTGATGGTCGTAAGTGATGCTCCCATTATAAGGGAAGGAAGTGCTTCCGGAAGCAGTACTTTATAAATTATCTGAAGTGTATTCGCTCCCATAGCTCTGGCTGCTTCAATTACACCGGCATCTACCTCTCTAAGAGAATTCTCAACCATTCTGGCTACAAAAGGAGTTGCCGCGATGATAAGCGGCACGGTTGCTGCTTTAGGACCTATGGTAGTTCCTACGACTGCTCTGGTAATAGGCATAACCGCTACTAATAATATAATAAAGGGAATGGATCTGCCTATATTAATAATAAAGCCAAGAATTCCATTCAATGCCGGAACGGGACGAATACCGCCCTTTCTTGTCACTTCAGCCAGGATTCCTATGGGAATGCCCATTATGTAGGCTGCGGCAACGGAGGCAAAGGTCATATAGAGTGTTTCTAAAATTCCCTGTCCAATCATCGTTCCGTAATCAGAATATAAGCTTTTCAGTGTAGCCGTCAGTCCTGTTAAAAATATATGTGTGTACATTATACTTCTCCTCCCCCTAATAACTGTGCCACGATTTCTGATGAAGTATCACCAAAGACATCTTTTGTATAGCCGGAAGCTACAATCTCTGATTTGTCCAGAACAGCTACTTTGTTACAGATTTTTTGCACCACATTCATTTCGTGGGTAATCATAACAATGGTAACTCCTGTTTCTTCATTAATCTTCTTTAACAGTTTTAGTATGGATTCCGTCGTTCTGCTGTCAAGAGCAGAAGTGGCTTCATCACATAAGAGGATGGAAGGACTCGTAGCCAGGGCTCTTGCAATGGCTACTCTCTGGCGCTGTCCGCCGCTTAACTTGGAAGGATACTCATATCTTTTATCTTCAAGATCAATCAGCTTTAACAGTTCATCTACACGTCTTTTGATTTCTTTTTTCTTAAGGCTTCTCTTTTGAAAGAAACCAAGCTTTTCATAATCCTCCTTATCCATTCCGGGGATTACAAAGTCAGCTACCTTTGTTATTTCAAGCCCAAAGGCAATATTTCTGCTTACGTTTTTCTGCATTAACAGGTTAAAGTTTTGGAATATCATACCAATTTGTTTTCGAAGAGCAAGTAAATCCCTTCCTTTTTTTCTGGTGATATCAACTCCATCAATCAGGATACTTCCACCGGTCGGCCTCTCAAGCAGATTCAAGCACCTTATAAATGTACTCTTCCCAGCTCCGCTCATTCCGATGATTCCGAAGATATCCCCTTCTTCTATTACCAGGTTAATATCTTTTAGCACCGTAAGGTTCTTGTTCCCGGCAATGGAAAATTCCTTCGTTAATTGCTTTACCTCAATCATACCTTCACCTATGTCATAATTTTATTTCATACTTTTTTGATATGATTTGTATGAATAATTTATACTACCTTTCTAATGATTTGTCAACCACTTTATTTTCATCTATCAAATTTTCTGCATCAATATGCAACAACATAAGCAGTTATACTATATTAGCGCATACTCTGTCAAGTTTTACTGTGATTTTTATACAAGGAATTTGCTTGAAATATCCCTGCAAAAGGAGCTCTGCATCTCCCATCCGTAACAGGCTGGAAGCGGCAGAGCTCCTTTCAATCAGGTATTTTCGACAAACCTCAGCGGTTTAACGACTATACTACTATAACTTACTATGAATTAAAATTCAGATCCGCAAGGGTGCGATAGGTCTGATAGCGTTCCTTTGCATGTTCTTCCGCTTTCTCAAATAGTTCTTCTGCTACCTTTGGATAAGATTTGGCAAGGGAACTATAACGGACCTGACCCATAAGGAACTCTTTGAAGTTTCCTGTGGGTGCTTTGGAATCCATAATAAACGGATTCTTTCCTTCTTTCTTAAGTTCCGGATTGTAACGATACAGATGCCAATAGCCGGCTTTTACAGCTTCTTTTATGGTTTCCATGCTTTTTCCCATCCCTACTTTTAAACCATGGCTGATGCAAGGTGAATAAGCAATAATAATAGAAGGACCTTTATAGCTCTCCGCTTCTCTGATTGCCTTTATCAGCTGGTTGTTATCTGCATGAATACCTACCTGGGCAACATAAACATTGCCATAAGTCATCATCATTCTGCCCAGATCTTTCTTTCCTGACCGCTTACCGGAAGCTGCGAACTTGGCAACTGCGGCAACCGGTGTTGACTTGGAAGCCTGACCTCCGGTATTGGAATATACTTCTGTATCAAATACCAGTACATTAATATCTTCTCCGGAGGACATTACCTGGTCCAGTCCGCCATAGCCAATGTCATATGCCCAGCCGTCACCGCCCAGAATCCAATGGGAACGTTTTACGAGATAATCCTTCTTCTCAAGGATTTCATCGATTAACTTTCCATTCTCTTTATCGGCGGTCTTATATTCAGATAATTCTTTTACCAGCTTTTCACTGACTGTCTTACTGATCTCACCATCTTCTTTATAGTGAATCCAGTCACTTAACAATTCTTTCAGAGTATCTTCAATACCGGCCTCTAACAGCTCTTTCATCAGGCACTCTAATTTATTGCGAATCTGCTTATTTCCCAGATACATGCCAAAGCCGTATTCCGCATTATCTTCAAAGAGTGAGTTTGCCCAAGCCGGTCCTTTTCCCTCTTTATTCGCCGTATAGGCAGTACTTGGAGCTGAAGCTCCCCAGATGGAAGAACAGCCCGTTGCATTGGCAATCATCATTCTGTCACCAAAGAGCTGTGTAATCAGTTTAATATAAGGTGTTTCACCGCAGCCTGCACAAGCTCCTGAAAACTCAATCAGCGGCTGTTTAAACTGGCTCTCTTTTACGCTGTTTCCTAAAGGAAGATTGCATTTGTGACCGACCTCATAAAATGCATATTTCCAATTGGGAACCTGAACTTCCGTCTGGGTATCAATAGGTTTCATGACCAGGGCTTTTTCCTTGGCAGGACAGATGTCGGCACAGTTACCGCAGCCGGTGCAGTCCATGGGACTTACCTGAATACGGAACATGTAATTCTCAAAGCCCTTGCCGGTTGCCTTTATTGCCGTATAATCTTCCGGTGCGCCTGACATCTCTTCTTCTGTCATCAGGAAAGGCCTGATAACTGCATGAGGGCAGACCAAAGAACACTGATTGCACTGGATACAGTTCTTATCAATCCATTCCGGTACATTTACCGCAATACCACGCTTTTCAAAAGCAGTGGAACCGTTGGGGAAGGTTCCGTCCTCCCTTTCTGAAAAGGCACTGACCGGTAAGGCATTTCCCTTTTGCTCCTGCATCGGTCTCATGATTTTCTGCACGAATTCCGGCTCTTTCTCTGTCTCTTCGCTTTCTTCCACTGCATTCTTCCAGCTCTCCGGCACCTTTACCTCGTGAATACCCTGCACCCCTTTATCAATTGCGGCATGGTTCATAGCCACGACCTGCTCTCCCTTTTTGCTGTAAGAGTAGGCTGCCGCGTCTTTTAACTTCTTAACGAATTCTTCTTCCGGAAGAATATCTACAAGTTTAAAGAAGGCTCCCTGCATTATCATATTGATACGGTTGCCAAGTCCGATTTCTGTGGCAATGCTGACCGCGTCAATGGTAAAGAAACGTACCTGTTTTTCAGCCAACGCCTTCTTAACTCTTGCAGGCAGCATCTCCTCCAGCTCTTTCTCCGACCAGCGGCAGTTTAAAACGAAGATACCTCCGGGTTTTAAATCCGTTAACATATCGTATTTATTGATATAGGACTGATTATGGCACGCCACGTAATCCGCATGGTCTACCAGATAAGTAGACTTGATAGGCAATTTACCAAATCTTAAATGGGACATGGTAATACCGCCGGACTTCTTGGAATCATAATCGAAATAAGCCTGTACATTATAATCTGTTGAATTTCCGATAATCATAATAGCCTGCTTATTTGCGCCTACCGTACCATCGGAGCCAAGACCCCAGAATTTACAGGACTTTCTTCCCTCCGGTTCAGCATAAAACTTCTTAACAAAGGCAAGAGAAGTCTCCGTAACATCATCGGTAATACCAATGGTAAAGTGGTCCTTGGGATTCTGCTGCTTCAGATTCTCATATACGGCTGTGATATCTGCCGGACCTGTATCCTTAGAGCCCAATCCAAAACGTCCGCCTACAATAAGCGGTTTGTCCTTCCTATCAGAATAGCAGGCGCATACATCCATATAAAGTGGTTCATAAAGTGCCCCCGGCTCCTTGGTCCTGTCAAGGACCGCAATTTTTTCTACGGACTTCGGAATACAGGCAAGAAGGTGTTTCATGCTGAAAGGTCTGTAAAGGTGTACCTTTATAAGACCGTATTTTTCACCTTTCTTGTTGTGATAATCAATGGTTTCTTCTATTGTCTGAGTTACAGAACCCATAGCTATAATGATATACTTGGCATCTTCTGCTCCATAGTAATCAAACAGCCCATATTTGCGGCCTGTTAATTCTCCTGTTTTTTGCAGGTATTCTTCCACTACAGGAATCAGCTTATCGTAAAAGCTGTTGCTGGATTCCCTTCCCTGAAAGTAAATGTCCGGATTCTGGGCAGTACCTCTGGTTACAGGGTGATTGGGAGATAGCGCTCTTCCTCTGAATTCTTTCAGAGCCTCCCAGTCTAAAAGGGAAGCGTAGTCTTCATATTCCAGCGCTTCTACTTTTTGTATCTCATGAGATGTACGAAAACCGTCAAAGAAATGAACAAAAGGCAGCCGTCCTTTTAATGCAGAAAGGTGTGCTACAGGTGCCAGGTCAATTACTTCCTGAACGGAACCGCTTGCTAACATGGCACAGCCTGTCTGTCTGACAGCCATAACATCCTGATGGTCTCCGAAGATACTCAGGGCATGAGCTGCAATTGCTCTTGCACTGACATGGAAAACACCCGGCAGTAATTCACCGGCTGTTTTATACATATTGGGTATCATAAGTAATAACCCTTGTGATGCCGTAAAGGTCGTAGTCAAGGCACCAGCCTGCAAAGAACCGTGAAATGCACCAGCTGCTCCGGCTTCTGACTGCATTTCTACTACATTTACATTTTGACCGAAAATATTCTTTCTTCCCTTAGCCGCCCAGTCATCGGTAACCTCAGCCATATTAGAAGATGGGGTTATGGGATAAATTGCTGCTACATCGGTAAACGCATAGGCTGCATAAGCTGCTGCGGTATTACCGTCCAGTGTCATTGATACTTTAGACATTTTAACCTCTTTCCTGAACATCCTTTTCTTCGATTGGATATTCGTTAATCTGCAGTTGAAAAAACATCTTTTTGTTTTTTCAACCTAACTCCTCCATACTGCCAACGCATCACAAATCCCCGCGCCAGCTCAAAATTTGTAATCTTTATAACTGGCTTCCGTTATCCACCCAGTTCTTTGCTTTTTCAACTTCGTAGGCGGAAGGTATGGACACTTTACTGTCATCTACACACTTTTCTTCATTTGCCCAGGCCGCAGTTTTCTCGCTGTTTGTTGCATCCACTTTATTAAGCCGTTTATTTTGGTATGAGTTTAAGGCACTTTCTTTCTTCTGCTGCATATTGTTCTCCTTGTACATATTTTGTTACAATTATAAATTAACCAAAAGCGGTTAAAATATACAAAGATAACCAATTATAATTAATAAGAAATCTCTCTATTTGTATAACACAAAAGCTGCCACAATAATAACCTTGTGACAGCTCCATCCTTAATTTTATTAAGTTCTCTTAATCATTATTTAAATATCGTACTCATTGATAAAATTATGATTGTAAACATTCTCGACTTCACTTCCTGTAAGGGGCTTGCTAAAGAGATAGCCTTGAATAAGGTCACAGCCGCCCTCCCTTAACCTCTGATACTGGTAAGTCTCTTCAATACCTTCTGCCGTAATAATGAGATTCAGGCTATGCATAAGTCCAATCAGGCTGCTCATGACACTGCTGTTATCCAGGTTTATGAACTTCTCACAGAGGGACTTATCCAGCTTGATCTTATTAACCGGGATAAAGGTAAGATAATTAATGGAAGAATAGCCTGTCCCAAAATCATCCATGGCAATTCTAAGTCCCAGTTCCTTTAAGCTGTTTAAGAAGGTCTGTGTATTTACTGTCTCTTCCACCAGTATGCTCTCTGTAATCTCAATCTCCACATATCTAGGGTCGATATTATACTCTTTCATGGTATTGTTTAAGAAATTAATGTACTCTGTGTCATTTAATTGTTTACCGGAGAAATTAATTGCTACCGGTTTAATAGGGTATCCCTTATCCCGCCATTCTGCCATCTGTCTGATAGCTTCCTTCGTGACCCATCTTCCGATGTCGATAATCAAGCCGCTCATCTCTGCCACTTCAATGAACTTAGCCGGGGACAGGTTCTTCCCCTTTAACCGTAACAGAGCTTCGAACTCATCGATTTTTCCGGTAAAGACATTTACCTGAGGTTGATATACCAGCCCTAATCCGTCATGCGCAAGTGCATCTCTTAGGATATCTTCAATTTCAGCCTTGCTTCTGATATCTTCTAAAATACCATCACTGTAGAACATATGAGTGCCTTTACCGTTGGCTTTCACATAATACATAGCAGTATCCGCATTAATAAGAAGTCTTTCATCCTCATTACTGTCTTTGGGGTAGATAGTAATTCCGATACTGAATTTTATGGAATGCTCTTTGCCCATAAGCCCCACCGGCTCTTTAAAAAGCTCTTTTATCTTTGTGACATAGGCCTCCACCGATTTCTCGTCTTTAACACCGGTTATGACAATCAAAAACTCATCTCCGCCAAACCGGTAAACCGATAATACCTCATCTGTCAAAGTATTTAATTTGTCTGCAATCACCAAAAGGAGCTTATCACCATACAGATGCCCCATAGTATCATTGATAATCTTAAAGTTATCAATATCCAGAAGAAGTATCGCACCGCAGGATCTTGCCGCCAGCTCCGCTGTCATCTTATCCATAAAACTCATCCTGTTAGGCAGATTGGTCAGATAGTCATTGGCCGCAAGGTATTTGATATACTCATCCTGTTCCTTTAATCTGGTAATATCAATGATCAAGCCATTCAGTGACATTACTGTTCCTTTTAGGTCATGCACTCCCTTTCCGCTAAGCATTACCCATTGCTTTTTGTTATTAGCGTTATACAGTGAAAGCTCTATGTATATCTTATCTATCTCTCCGTTCAGATATCGGCTGTATTCTGCTAAAACGATATCTTTTTGGTCTTCGCATAAAAGTTCATTCAGAACCTTATCAATATTTTTCATCTCAAGAATGGCTGGATTAATTGAGCTTATAAATCCTTCCGATATGGTAAGCGTCCTTAAAGAAACATCGTATTCCCAAACAGCACTTTCCGTACTTTCCACAGCTATACTGTACTTTTGGTTTAGAATCTCCATTTCTTCCATGTGTTGTTGGGAAAGCTCATATTGTACTCTCAGCTCTTCTTCCGATGCTGTCAATTCTTCATAGGTCTGCACCAGCTCTTCATGACTTTCCTGCAATATCCTGTCCATCTTCCTTCTTCTCATATTATCCATACCAAGCAGTATGATAATAACAGCTGAGAGCGAAAGAATCAGAATAAAATTGGCTGTAAGCCATGGATGCTGTTCTATAAAGGTAACCTTGCGCCCTTCAATCTTAGAACCTGCTGGCAGGCTATGTATGGATATATTGAATTTCTTTAAGACATTGTAATCAAAGACATAATAATTGGGACTTTCATAGATAATCGGGATAGCATCCGCACTGACTCCATCAAAAGTTTCCTTTAGAAGTTCGGCTGCCTTCAAACTGGAATAATAATAAGAGAACATCTTGCCGCCAAGTATTCCATCCCCGACTCCTCCTACTTCCGAACGGAGAATGGGAATCTTAGCTTTGCTGCTTAATAATGCGGAGGCTTCCGGTATTGTCATAATAGCACCGTCTTTATCCGTATACATACTAAGATAAATCAATATAGTGTCTTTGCCTAATTCGCTGACCTGCTCCCCAGCCTGCTCAAAGGTACACTTCGACAAGTTAATTTCATCAAAAACCAAATCAGGAAAATCATCCTTAAGGGCATAAAACTGTCTTTCGTCTCCAACTCCTGTCAGCGTGCCGTCCACAATGGCAACTACCTTTTTGGCTTTCTTGTTCAGCTTCAGGCCTAACTTGATATTATCGGAAAGAGAAAGTTCTTCCACAATACCCGTTATATTATTCTTTCCTTCTGCTTCCTTTACCCTGTTAAGGTCATTTACGCCCAGAAAAACTATTGGAATACCGTTAAACATCTCCTGCTGGTAGTCCATTACGAACTGCAGAGCATAATCATCTCCTACGATAATACCATCATAGGCAGGAATATGATTCATCTTGTATTGAAGAAGATCATGGAATAATTTCCTGCTCTCATCGGTAACAAAACGCTTGGAGTCCATATACTCATAATCTACGTTATACTTCTCTTCCGGCAGTACAGCGCGGATTCCCTTAATCTGATCGGGAACACTAGGAAAATTTTCATTGTAAGAACTTATAAATAGTATGTTTTTCCCCTTATCATCGGAAGCAGAATATGCCGTTACACTGCTGTATACCAGAAAAATGACAAACAATGTCAGTATACAGGTTAGAACTTCTACCCTTCTCTTTCTCTTTTGCATAAATTCCCCTCTATCTATTCCATATACTGTAATGTCCTTATTATAACACATATAGACAAATTCTGCTATAGTTTACAGTAATTTTCTTCTGGAGCAACTTCTTTTGTCATAATTGAATCATTATTATATAAAATATACACAATTTTCTTTTCCAATAAAAAAACTACAGTAAGCTAAAAGCCTGCTGTAGTTGACATTCTCATCGTACTCCTGTTATATCCTTAATTACTTCTCCTGCAATAATAAGACCCGCTACCGATGGAACAAAAGCATTACTGCCCGGAATCTGTCTTCTCTCCGTACATTTTCTCTGGGCACCGGGAGGGCAGATACAATTGGTTCTGCAGCTTATTCCCATATCCTCCAGAGGTTTTCTGGCAGGTTCTTTGGAATATACTACCTTCAGCTTTTTAACTCCGCGAACCTTCAGCTCTTTTCTCATGACCTTTGCCAAAGGACAAACACTGGTCTTATAAATATCGGTAACTTCAAACATGGTAGGGTCCAGTTTGTTACCGGCTCCCATACAGCTTATTATGGGCACATTACACTTGCCGGCTCTTAATACAAGTTCGATCTTACCGGTAACGGTATCAATAGCATCGACAACATAAGTATATTCGGTAAAATCATACTGGTCGGCCACCTCAGGAGTATAAAAGGTCTGATGAGTATGAACCACTGCATTTGGATTAATGTCCAGTATTCTTTCTTTCATAACCTCAACCTTATATTTTCCCACTGTTTTTCTGGTAGCAATTATCTGACGGTTAATATTGGTCAGACACACTTTATCATCATCAAACAGGTCAAAGGTACCTACACCGCTTCTGGCAAGAGCCTCCGCCGTATAGCCGCCCACACCGCCGATTCCAAAAATCGCAACTCTTGCGTTATTAAGCTTTTCCATCCCGTCATTGCTAAATAGAAGTTCTGTTCTTGAAAATTGGTTTAACATTTTCTGCTCCGTTCTGCAAAATCACTAAATACTTTCCTACGACCTGCATTATGATAACATTAAACCACCTGGCTGTCAATTGCCTTTCAACCCCTTTGCCCGTTCTAAAACAGCATACGTATGAAACTTCTCAATTCATCCGCAGGGAATACCTGATTTCTGCCAGAGGCCTTCCGGCAAAAAATAGTCCTACCGCTGTCCTTCGGATAAAAGTAAATAAATCAAAAATCTTTTGAGCCTCTTCTGCATTATGATAAACCTTCCAATAACCGCAGAGGATATAATTCTCTCCGTTATTTCTGATATATTCTGTTACATCACCCGCCGGATATCCAAGAAAGATTCCTATTTCATGGGGAAACCCTTTCTCCAGGCCAAGTGTTTTATTCCGCTGATACCGGCTGTATCTGTCTTCCAGAAGTTCAATCGCGGCATCCAGGCTGCAGCTTTCTATGAGATATCCATTTTCAAAAAACAACGGATTTTCTCGGTTTTGCTGTAATATTTCATTCAGCAGGACCTGATTGTAGATTATAATGTATAATTCGTCTTTTCCCTCACAAAGTACCCGAAAGCAGCAGTCAAACCCCTCACATTCTTTAATAAGTGCTTTAAAGAAATTGTCTCTGCTGTCAATATACCGTTTACGGAAACCGACAAGACTGGACGGTTTTTGTTTCACAAGGGTAGGCATACAACTGTTGGCCAGTGTAAATGCTACATAAGAAGAGGTTTTGTCTTCTCCTATTAAAAAGATATCTTCACTCATACAGTTCTCCCGCAGGGGTATTTGATAATTGTTCTCATCTAATTGTATTCTTGCAACTGTTGTACAGTCAACAGTCTTTTTGAGAACAATTATCAATACTTGCCTTTTAACGTTATTTTAGGATAGAATCTGTAGTTTTGTGAAATTTATGAATTTATTTTACTGCATTTTTAGCCTTCTCGAATTTATCCGGCCTAATATGGCAATATCCGGTCGGATTCTTATCAAGGTATTTCTGATGGTACTCTTCTGCCAGATAGTAGTTCTTAAGAGGCAGTACTTCAATGGCTATGGGTTTATCGTATTTCTCCTGCAATTGCTCAATGGATGCCTTTATTACCGGTAAATCCTCTTCCGTTACATAATAAATACCGGTACGGTACTGGCTGCCTTCATCTTCTCCCTGCTTATTAACAGAAACCGGATTAATCACATCATAATATAAGTCTAAAACAAATGCCAAATCAATCTTTTCAGGATCATAAACCACATGCACGGTCTCGGCATGTCCGGTATTGTTATGGCATACTTCCTGATAAGTGGGGTTCTCAGTATTTCCGTTGGCATAGCCTACACTGGTACTTAGTACTCCCTGTATACCGGATAAATATTTTTCCGTACCCCAAAAACATCCGCCTGCCAGATAAATTTCTTTTTCAGATATATTAGACATTACTAATTACCATCCTTTTTTATTATTTAGTATACTATCTGAATTATTATATCACAGCGGGTCCCTTTTTAAAATATTCACCACAATTCTTTCTGAAAGTTTCTTCATTCTATTTATAAGGGAAAATGTCTCTTATACATTGCAAAAGGGATACCCGCCGTAAAATAAACCGAAAGATTTATTTTTACCAGATATCCCTTCTACATTAATTAGGAGGCCTTAAGTTACTATTAATTAACGACTGCTTAACATTATTAAGCAGTCCTTTGTTGTGAATTAGCATTAACAACCTGTTTTATATAATGCCAAGACCTGCACTTGCATAACCTACGAGAGCTGTAGCAATTCCTGCACCGGATACAACGGATACGGAGAAGATTAACAACAATCTGGTTTCAGCTGCTACAGGAATAGCAAGACCTGTGGTAATTCCGCTGACTCTGTCACCAACCGAGATTACGCCGGTAAGGGCTGGTGTCAAATCGACTACCGCACCTGGTATGGCTGTAAACTGATTATTGAAAGAGGAAGCGCTGTATAACTGAGCGGTAACCTGAACAGCGGTACCAATCAGACTAATGCCGGCATCCACACTAAAGTATGCTGCCAAAGAGCTTATCGTGCCATCTCTAGGCATAGAAAATGCAAAGTTAGTAATATTCGTTGTATCTATTATTCCACCAATTATCTGAATACCTGTAGCTGAACTTCCAAAACCAACTGCTGCAGTGGTACCAACCAGACCACCCAGTATTGTTGTCAACGTAACAACGCTGCCAGATGCATAAGGGATAATAGTTGTTGATCCCGGTTCACCTGATGGACCTGTAGCTCCTGTTGCTCC
>JAEXGM010000018.1 GCA_023450835.1 Bacillota bacterium
CCTGCTGTTCCGCCTTATAGGCAGTAAGAAGTTCTTTGTTTATTTCTTCCCGAACTTCCGGTTTGGTAATATCCTCGCTTACCTTAATTCGATAGGCTTCTTCCCAGGCATTATATACTGCTTTGTAGCAATCTGCCAGCTCAGAAAGACCGTACTTTTCAAAATATCTCCAGGCATAATACTTTAATCCGCCATAGTTTCCCAGATAATATTCCAGATTCCAGTTGGCCTCTGCATTGAATTTCTCATCGAAATGAGCCATTAATTCCGGATAGGCCTCAATTCCTTTCACATTCTCACACCATTCCTCTCCCTCAAGATGGGATAAGGCAAGGTTCATGGTATCTATTGCTGTTTTTTTCTGTTCTTTTTCTGTCTTACCTGTTATGGTAAGTACGGATAGGATTGGGATTTCTCTTTTACCCAGAAGATTATATGGCATTGTTTCCTTTTTACAGGTTGTTGTTAAGGTATAAAATATCTGCTCTTCTTCGTTATATCCCGTTATCAGTCCCCATTCCGGCAATCCGATATCCCAGGAGACGGCCGGTATCCCTCTGTCAATAGAGGCCTTAATAAGGGTAATTGCCTCCTGCTGTTTCTCTTCCTCTATATCATCCTGCCCCCAGTAACGTCCCACATAGCCGCAGAGAAGCCCTCCGTTCTCCACCCAGGGTTTCTGCTGGTCAAAGCTCCAAATGCTGGTGGCACTGGGACATAGGTCTGCCGCAACCCACATACGAAAAGCAAATCCGCTGGTTGCGATAATATCTTCTGTCAATTCTTTATAAGGGCTGTTATTTACTGCCGCTGCCAGAGATTTGGCAAAGGAGAAGAGATATCCCGTACTATCATGGATACCATCAAAACTTACCTCAAGATTCTTATTAAGCACACTGTTCATTTGCTTATTTTCCTTTCTTTGATTGGAATATAGATTTTTTCAGAAAAGCTTCTGCTCTCTTCCATATAGGTTTCATACTCCGGGCGGTCCAGGCGTTCATATTTACCGGAAGGCAGCCATTTTTGATTAATATACTTCCAAGTGGTGTGGATGGTATTTACAAAGTTATTCTGGCTTGTCTCAGGCGTTGTAAAGATTGCATACAGACCGCCCTTTAGCACCAACTCAACTGTTTCTGAGAGCTCTCCCTGCGCCAGGCACTTTTCGATACCAATATAATAATACAGTCTCTCTTTCATAATACTGACGCCGTAATCCCGGCATACTTTGCCTCCGGAGAGTTTCTTCGATAATTTTCTGCAATTGTACTGATTCCAGAACTTTGGCGGGGAGGTATTTCCCCCTTCATATACAATAAGAGTGGTCTCAGACAGTTCCTTTATTTCCGGTTTCAGAAAAAAGTCCGCCAGATGAAAGTCAAATCTCTCGTAGAGTTTCAGACTGTTCTTCGCCGCCTTGTACTCTCCCGGTGCAACTCCATGTTCCGCCTTAAATGCACGTATAAAATTCTCCTTGGAGTTAAATCCGTATCGGTAGCCAATGTCGGACATATAGCCATTCTCGGTAAGAATCTTTTTCGCACACTCCGTAAGTCTTCTTTTTCGTATATATTCCCCCGGAGTAAGCCCCACTGCTTCTTTAAATATCCGCAGGAAATGATATTCCGAATAACCGGAAGCTTTTGCACAGGATGACAGGTCTATATCAAATATCAGATTCTCCTCCATATAATCTATTGACCTTTGAATATGTTCCTGATAATTCAGAATATCCCCCCTCTTCTATTAACCAACCCAGGCCGCAAGCTTTCTTTAATACAGAAAATAATATATCCAATATATTATCCTAATTATAATACAGGTCTGATTCCTGCAATTGATAAATATTGCGAAATTATCCCGTGACAGCGGATTTTTTTCCGTCAAGAAAGTTTTTAAAGTCAGAGGTTATCTGTTTATCCTCCGGATACACTATTAGCTTCCCAAGGAATTCAAATATAGTTAACCTATCTTCAATCTCGTACTTGCTTTCATCCTCTGCTTCCATGGTTAATGTATCCGCTATCCCATAGCGCTCCAGAAGATAAATATATAAACTGTTCAACACCTTATATAAATCTTCATTATCATTATAAGAGGTTATGAAAAACACCTCCATGGCATCATAGAGGTTTGACGTTATCTGATAATAGCTTTGCAGTTTCTGCTCTTTATCCGTTTTGTCGTAATCTATACCCAATCCGCCCATGGTGTCCCTGATAGCTTTATAAAAAATAATGTCTGCATTTTTCTGTAAGGTTTCACTTTTAAATTTCACCTCTGAGTATTGCAAAGCCAGAACTATCAATAGCAGCAATAAGACAGGTGTGGCCAATTTTTTAACTATACTCATATCCCCATTCCCTTCCTTATTAATTCCACCTTAGCCCTTTATAAACTTTGCAACTTTTTTGAGGTTAGCCTCGGTGTTCAGTCCAATAATCCACTGATATAATTTATCGTAGGCATCTGCAGGACTTATTTCTGATGCCTTCCTGATAATCTCTTTCTCAAAAAAATCTTCTGTCAGACAGAAAACAGTAGAGGACCAGCCATATTCCTCTCCTGCTTTTGATACTTTTCTGCTTCTTCCGCACATGGTAATATAGAACTTCATCTGTAGCTCTGTCATAGCTGCATCAAATTTTGCCTTATCCTCCCCTCCAAAACCTCCGTATTGCTTAATCAAATGGAGAGGCAGTTCCTTATACTCTGTAAGCAGCTGATATATTTTTTTTGCAAAGAGACCGATATTTCCTGCCTCATACTCCTCTGTAAGTTCCTTCCGCCCCCTTCTTATGGCATAAAAATAGGGGTACCATTCTTTCGTTATAAACCCGCTCTTTTTAAAGAAAAACTTTCCGTAAGCGATATCTGTTTCTTCATTTAGTACTCTCATCCGCCACTCCCAGGGATCCGTCTCTTTGTCCTCCGTATGCCATTCGATAACATCTCCATAATAATCACAAAGAGAGAACACTCCCTCATTATTTGCTCCGCCTACACTCATTCCCGCTTTATAAAGATTCTCTTTAAAATCCTGATAATTATCAATGGTTGTTAACATCTGCTTATCCTCCTATCAATACTGCCCGCTCTTTATAACCGCCTCAGCTGTTATTCTTTGCCAGTTTTCTTTATTGTACCAGTAAATAGTCTTTTTTTCCAGTATATGCTTTTAGAACTTACTGGTTTTATACATAGAAATTTTTATACTCTAAATGAAAGTTTAATCAAAAAAGAAAGTCCGGAGACGAAGGCTCCGGACTTTCAGACTGTAGACAAATCGGCTCTAGGATGCGAATCTTAGGGCCATTTTTCTACGTTTCTTTATCACTTTTCCTATTTCTTTTAAAAATACACTGAAATACTGCCTTAAGAGATCTGTTCCCTGCCTCATCTTTGCTAGCTTCTTTAAATTCATGCATGCAAAGGTCAGCCCGACTTTCATTTCCATTCGAGCTTTCCCATACATTTGTGTATATCGGAATCCATGATTCTCTTTTGCCGTTCCGAATAATCTTTCGATGGTCTCTTTTCTTCTGGCGTATACTTCCTTCATTCCAAGTGTTTGGCGGATATCTTCACACTGTTCCATATAAGATTCCCAGATATGCCTTGTGACCAGTTTTACATGATTTCTGCTCTCTGTACATCGGGATAAATGTGGGCAGCTTTCACAAATCATTCCACAACTTCGGTATTCCCGATATCCCTCCCTGTTTGTAGTACTGTAACTTAGTACCTGGTTGTTTGGGCATACATAGCGATCATAATACTCATCATACGCATACTCATATTTTTTGAAGAATCCTTCTTTCGTCATCGGTCTTTTATACGGGAACAGTGGCTTTACTGCGTCATCAATCAGCAGTTTGGCGATAGCGGGCGTTTTATAGCCTGCATCTACAACAAGTGTCTTTATCCCGCTTCCTTTTATCTTATCATAGATGGCTTTAAAGGTCCTGCTGTCATGCAGATTTCCCGGATGTATCGAATAGCCTACTATCCAGCCGTTCTTATCGCATGCTGTTTCTACTGCATAAGCAAAAACATGTTTATGTTCTCCCTTGCGAAACCAGCCACTTTCCGGATCCGATGTGCTGACTTTCATCGTTCTTACTTCTCCGCCGCCAGCACTTCCTGAAGAAGGATCATTGTCATCCGAATCATCCGGTTTCTCTTTCAGGGGTCTCTTTCCATGCGTTTCACGGTCTTCGTTGATCTCTTTTTTCAATAGGTCTTTGTAAAACAGCGCTTCTTCCTGTGCAATTCTTTTCTGCATCTTTTTATTGTTTGCTCTCGCTTTTACATGAGTGGCATCGACAAAAATTTCACTGGGGTCTATCAATTTAAACTTATAACATTCCATTAAAATATGTGAGAAGATCTGTTCAAAAAGATCGGTATCTTTGAACCGTCTTGTATAGTTCTTTCCAAAGGTTGAGAAGTGTGGGACCTTATCCATCATTTCAAGTCCTAAAAACCAGCGGTATGCTACATTTACTTCGATTTCCTTTACGGTCTGGCGCATGCTCCTGATTCCATACAGATACTGGATGAAGGGTATTTTAATCAGCATTACCGGATCCATACTTGGGCGTCCATTCTCCTGAGAATATTTATCTTGTACAAGGTCATAGATAAAGTTCCAATTAATTGCTCTGTCAATCATTCGGAGCAGATGGCCCTGTGGGACCATGTCATCCATACAAAACATCTGAACTTGTTCTCTCTTTTTATCATTATTCTGCGTCATCATAGGTATCACACCGCCTGTATTTGATACTTATATTATAGCAAAAAAGAGCCTTAAAGTCTTGTAAATGTTGATTTTTTGGCTCTTTGTGGTGAAAAGTCCAGGGTAAGCCCTGGACTTTGTCTACAGTCTGAAAGTCCGGAGACGAAGGCTCCGGACTTTCTTTGCAGTTCATTCTTATCTAATGCTTCTTTATTTAGTCCTTCTCCGGTTCTTAAGGAATCATCCTGTAAAATCTCTGATTTCCGGCGAAATGATCAATTGTGATGACCACATCATTGGAGGCAGTTTCAATCATTCCGGGTGCATAGGCCGCACTTCCGTTTGTCCAGATAGAGGTCAGCCCGCCCCAGGATTCAAAGCTGGTCAGGGTTCTGATATATTTGATATGAGTCCTTCTCTTTGCCACATCCAGATTGGACATATCGGGAGTACCTCCAAAATCTTCATCGGTACAGAATACAACTCCTACAGGTCCTCCGCCTATACGGATTGCAGCAGGGCAATAGGCATTATATCTTCTGCCGCTTGCCGAATCTATAGAGGATTGGTATACAATTTTTCTTCCGGAATAATCCCAGGTATTTCCGCCGTCAAAGGATTGAATTGCTCTCACAACATTGGCATATACACCGCCGCTTGCACTGTCCTCAATTCCTTCCGTAACCAGCATAATCCGATTGCTTCCTAAATCTACAGCAGAAGCCATGCCGTCACGGACAAATTTGCTGGCATTGGCATCTCTGGAAGCTGCTTTTACTCCGTATTTATTCCAGTCACCGGTAAGACCGCTTCTACCCTGCATAGCAATCCATTGTGAACCGGAACTTCCATTCTGAGAAGCTAACGGTTCTGAGTCGTAATAGCACTGCATATCTCCGTTATTCGCTATAAAGAGCCACGGAGCTCCTACAAAGCCTGTCTGTCCGGAGATAACCGTACTGTCATATGCCCAGTCTTTTCCGCTGTTGGTGCTTTTGCAGATTACAATGGAATACTGCTTTGACGAGTTATATTCACGAAAAGCACAATAAACGGTATTGGTGTTGGGAACACCAAGAAACATAACATCTCCAAAATCAATGGCAGAATTATTTGCTACAGTTCCTCTTCTGACCCAGGTCTTTCCCTTATCGGTACTGCCCCAGACCTCAATCTCATGACCGGAGCTTCTGCCTCCCACAAGGCTTCCATCCAGGCATTTTGCCATACTTCTGATAGCTCCCGCACCATAGGAAAGTTCAGTAAGGCTGAATGCCTTTACACTGTCAGAGCTTGAGAATATTGTTACAATTGCAAGTAATACCGCCAATACACCTTTAAACTTTTTCCCCATAAATTCTAATCTCCTTTTCTTTTTATGTTTAACCCTCAAAATTATATTTTTTATATCTTAATGCGTTTACTTTACCAATCCTCTTTTAAGCAGGATACATCCATAAGGATAATTTGTACTTGTGGCTGCTAACAGGTAATCATCATAGCTTAACAAGCTGTTCCAGTTGCTGCAGTAGCCATCCGGAGTATCAAAGGGTACAGAGCATGGAAGAAATTCTGATGCAGTTTCATCCGTAGAAACCATAACTTTCATCCTGGAATAATCGTCACCGGTCTGAGTGGCATCCTCATCGGTCTGAAAGGACACCGCCACCCTGCCGTTTTTCAGTTTTACAATATAGGGAGCACCGGCTTTCTTCTCAAATTGCCCGGGAACATAGATATTCTTAAGCTCGTTATTCCAGTCGAGGCCGTCGGGTGAAGTCTTCATTTGAATAATAAATGGATAGGAAGGAGAAAGAGAGGTTGATTCGATTACCATTGCATAGGAACCATCCTCCAACCGGCACCAAACCGGCATGCCGTCTCTTGAAAAGGTCTTTGTTCCATCAGAGGCAAGGCTTTTCTCTCCCCAGCTGTCACCTTCCCAAAGCTTAAATTCAATATTTTGCTGCCTGTTATTTCTGACAACATTCAGGCTGTCATTGGCATAGAACACAGCTATTGAATTACCTATGTAACCAAACTGAGGTTCATACAGTCCCCCTTCCCCTTGTTCTTCTGCAACGGTGGAATGGGGTTCCCAAGTCTTTCCGCCATCTTTGCTCACACTTACCCGTATGGAGGAGTAGTAACTATCTTCCTTCAGTACATTTGCACGATAAGCCACCCAGATGTCTCCATTGTCAAGCTCAATAAAATTGGCATTGGCGCAATCGTATTCCGGGTAATCCGTTGCCTGAACAGCGGTTTTACTCCAGGTCAGCCCTCCGTCTTCGCTTGTGACCAGTTTTATCACCGATCTGTTCCCATCTTCATTGGTATCAAAACCACATAGGATCTTACCATTTTTTAATTCATACATTCTGGGGTACCAGACACCTCCGCTTTCAGGCTTGTAGGCTATGATTTCATCTTCTGCCCATTCTATTGCACTGTCCATTGCTGTCTCACTTCCTTCTTTTGTAACACTCACCTCAGGAGATGCTTCCGGTGACGGAGTACTCTGCTGTTCGTCCTGCTGCGAATTCTCCTGCTGTACCATTTCCTGTACCGGCACCTGTTCCTGGCTATTCTCTTTTGACTTGCACCCGGCCAAGATAAGCGCCATTACACAGAGCATAGAAATACCAATCCTGATTTTCTGCCTCTTCATAGTCTCGCTGCCTCTTTCTTTGTCTTTCAATAATTCATACTAAGACGAAACAAATCAATTGCCCCTTCCAGTTCTTTCATACAGGTTGAAAGCTTGTTTGATAATTGATACAAACCTTCCATGGAATCCTTCTGGGTCTCACTGAGAGCATTTACTTCTTCCGTAGCGGCCGCTGTTTCTTCTGTAATTGCCGCGATATTTTCCACGTTGCTCACCATATTTTTCTTACAGGTGTCCATCGAGGCAGCCTGTTCATGGATGCCCTTAAGCTCTTTGTCCACTATTTGCAATGCGTCAAATACCCGGGTAAAGGTCTCTGTCATTTTACCAAGGGACTTTTTCTGGTCATCGTAAACCAGGTTGGATTGTTCCAGCAGCTTTACGGTATCCTGGGTCTTATGGCCGATTTTAATCAGCGCTTCTTTCACATTCACACCGGAAGCCTGTGACTTTTCGGAAAGCTTCTTTATTTCCTGCGCTACGACACTAAAGCCCCTTCCTGCCTCACCGGCCCTTGCGGCTTCAATGGAAGCATTCAAAGCCAGCAGGTTCGTTTCTTCATTGATACTGTCTAAGAACACCATGACTTCATCAATGTTTTTTGTTAATTGACTCAGCCCATGAATACTGTCTCCCAGGGAATTTGTAATCTCCAGAAAAGCTGTCATGCTGCTGTGGAGCAGTTCCAGATCTGCCTTTGCAATGTTAATTTCCCTCTGAGTGACCTGATTGCTTCCGGAGATACTCTCCACCTTCGTTAAAGTCTCCTGTATACTTTTAGCCAAAGCTTCCATAACCCGGATGCTTTCCTGATTTTCCTCCGACTGCTGAACGGCCCCTTTCGCTATATCGTTAAAGGATAGAGACAGCTGTTCCATACAGCCGACAGATACCTTTGCGGAATCACTGAGAATATGGCTGTCCTTTAGAGTTGAGATGATTACACCTTTGGTATCAGCTAATAGCCGGCTTATATTGCTTAGCATATGGTTAAAGCTCATGCACAGGAGTGTAGTTTCATCTCTTCCCCTGATATCGCTAATAGCGGACAGGTCCCCTTCCTTCGCTTTATCCATCAGCTTCATCAGCCGTATTATCGGCCTTGAGTAACCCTCTGCAATAATCGTTCCCACAAGAATGGCCAGTACCACAAAAAGCACTATCAAGGCAAGGATAATCCAGAGGGATTGTGTCATATCCTTTGTTAAAGTACTTTCCGGCAAATGCATCACCACCGTCCAGCCGTTGGTAAGCCCTGCATAGTTTGTCATGATTCCATCCTCTGTAACAGCAGTTCCATTCAGCGGTCCATTATCCTCATTACCTTTTGGGTTCCCGCTCTTTTCCGTTTCTTTCGAATCTTTTGTTGTTTCCTGAGCCTTGGCAATTACAGCGAGAATACCCTTTTGAATGTCAGCCGGTACTTCTTCTGTTGAAAACAGTATCTGCTTCTCATCCGACAGCAGACTCAGGCAAGCGCCTTTCATTAACTGAATACTGCTGATATTTGAAAAAATGCTTTTTATACTGACTTCCGCTACCATAATTACCACTTTGTCCTGAACCTTCTTATTGGTAAAAACATAGGGGACTTTTCTCATAACAAACATAGTTTCCGGCTGGTCTTTGGACTTAATCTGCCATACATAGTCATAGCCCTGCAAGAGAGCCGGCATTTCAAGTATCTTTTTTACATCAATTGAGGGCTCTGCTCCGAATATATCTTCCTCCGATAATATCATTGTCAGCTTCTTTATATTCTTATCAGTCGTGGGAACTGCCGCTATTTGCTGGTTAATGCTGATACCTGCCTCGTACGCCGTGATTTTATCTTCTGAGTAAAGATTGTTGACCAGGCCGCTGGTCATGGTAAGATTAGTTCCCACGTTGTCAATGGCTGTCTCCACCTGCCTGATAAAGTAATTCGCGTTCACTGCTGTCTGCTTTACCATCTCAAGAGACAGATTCTGGCTGTTGTCATGAACCACCTTTGTCGATATCTTTGTAGATACCAGACTTACGACCCCTAAAGGCAGGCATGCAAATAATACGAAAAATACAATCAGCTTGTAACGTATCGGAATTATCCTTATATTTCTGTCTTCTCCCTGTTTCCGGTGAACTTCAGAGGCAGTTTCCTTTTCTTTCTTTTCCGGTTTCGTCTTTTTATTCCCCTTAAATTTATCCAGAAGATATCCAATACGGCCATCTCTGTCCTGAATTTTCCTCATTTGTTTTGCCCCCAATAATCTAAAAAATGGAGCCTTAACTTTTGGTATGGTCATGTAAGCAACGATAACAAATAGAAAGACTCCATATCATATGTATTCTTAAACCCGGCAAAGCTTTCTGCCAATACAGGCGATTACTTTATTCCGGAATGTGCCATGGTATTCATGACCTTACTCTGAAGCAGGATAAACAATAAAATATTGGGTAAAAACATGATAAGTGCGCCTGCCGCCGCTATTCCCTGCCCGACTACCGTGTTATTGGTACTTACCAGGGTGCTCATATAAAAGGCCAGGGTCTTCATGTTCTCCCTCGTCGTAAACATGTTAGAGGTTTCAAGGTTTCCCCACACCTGCTGAAAGGAAAGAATGCAGACCGTAGCAACTGCCGGCTTGATTAAGGGCAGAATAACTTTTCTGTATACCCGGAAAGTACTTGCTCCGTCTACATAAGCAGCCTCCAGAAGTTCATCCGGCACCTGGTCAATAAACTGTTTTAACAGAAACAGCCCCACCGGCATAGCAAGCAGCGGCAGAATATGGGCAAAGTACGTATCCATAATCCCCATCTTATCAATAATTAAATATCTCGGTATTAATACCGCTGCCGGTACAAACATCATAGAGAGCGTATTGGCTTCAAATATCAGATTCTTGCCTTTAAAGGACAGCTTTGACAGGGCAAAGCCTGCCATAGAGCCGATAATAACCGCAAGGAACACCACTGAAAGTGTAATCAGCAGGGTATTAAACAGATATCTGCTTAACGCTACGGAAGAAGTTTGTGCTGTCTGGGATAATTTCGTAAAGTTATCCAGGGTAGGATGAACTGCAAAGAATTTCGGCGGGAAAGCAAACAATTCTCCTAAGGGTTTAAATGCATGATTTATGATATAAACAATCGGCAGTGCCATAAATAATGCCAGCGGCACTAAAACAATATAGAATTTTAACTGGTCCTTACTGAAACCTTTGGGATTAATTGTTATGCTCTTCATAAAACCTCCATTTGGTGCGCTACAGCGCGTACTTAGCTCCTATCAGTGCACCGGGGCACACATCCAAATACGGATATTTAACTTTTTGCAGGATACAGCACCGCAGGTATACCTGCGATACTGTATCAAGGAATTATTATTTCTAATCAACTTACTGCGGCAGATTGGCCAGCCATTCATCCTTGAATTCATTTGCTTTCTTTGTCAGGGTATCCGCCATTTCAGCAGGTGTTACTTCCCTGTTATCAAGCTGAGCCCATATTCCGTTGTCATTTGCCCAGGTATCAAACTGGCTCCAGCCGGGTGCAACAGAACCAACTGTAGGAACAACATTTGTAAGTCTTTTATAAACTTCTTTGATATCTTCTCTGTCTGTAAAGTTGGTTACGGCATCCCATACCTTCTCATTCTGGATAACGGGCATACGGCTTACAACGGTAACGCCTGCCTGCTTATAGCCTTCCAGACGGTTTAAGCAAGCCTGCTCGCCCCAGGAAGTCCATTTCTGAAGTTCCCAGGCTTCTCTCGGATGCTGTGTAGTAGCAGAGATTACACCATAGTCAACAACTGCCATTTGTTTTCCGGAAGGACCGGCAGGCTGAGGGTAGTATAAGAAATCACAGCCGGACTGCTGTTTAACTGCATCTTCAAAGTATGCGATTGTCCAGGTCCAGTCAAAATGCATTGCGCTTCTGCCAAAGCCGGGAGGCCATGCTCCTTCATCTCCAAGCCATTTCTTCTTGTCTTCTGCAGATGCCCATTCACAGATACCCTTGTCGATAAAGTCATACTTTAAATTCATGCCGTCAATCCAGGCCTGGTCAAAATGATAACTGCTTCCGTCCCAGCCTCTCATGGATTCATTATCTGTGTACTGAGCAGGGAAATAGTCGGAATAATTAGGATTGGAGGTACCAAAGTTAAAATCTTCCGGATGAGAAATTCTGGTTGCAATATCTTTGAAATCATCAATGGTCCAGTCATAAGAAGGCAGAGGCTCATTGTATTTCTCAAATAAAGTCTTATTTAAGAACACCAGATAAGGGAACATAACAATTGGCATACTATAGAGTTTGCCGTTAATCTTCGCATTGTTTATCATAGACGGATAGATTTCTTTTGCATCAGGATCTTTATCATAATAGTCTGTTACATCGAGTGCCCATTGATTGGAAATAGCATCTGTTACAGAGAAAGTCCAGAATACATCGGGCAGAGTGCCGGTTGCCGCAAGGGTAGTAAGTCCATCGTTCCAGGCGGCCTGGTCTATGGTTACGAATTCTACCTTGATGTTAGGATAAGCTTTCATAAATGCTTCGATCTGTTTGTCTTTTGCTTCTGTTTCACCTTTCTCGCCAAGACCCCAGCTGGCATAAGTAAGGGTGATATCATCGGTTGTCATAGGTCCAAGCAGGGAATCTGCCTGTGCTTGTGCATCATCAGCTGACGCACCGTCAGTTGCAGCGGCGTCATTGGTGCTGCTGTCTTCATTTGCGGTTGTTGCTACCGGTGCATTGTTGCCAGTCGTCTTATTTCCCGAGCAGGCAGTGAGACTTGACAGTACTAATACTACAATCATTAATACTGACACTAATTTTTTTGCTTTCATACAAAATCCTCCTCTTAAATGAATAGTTTGTTTCTTTCCTATTTAAGCTTAAGTGACCTAATCCCAGCCCCTTAAGTAAATGGCATATGTTACTCTCCGGTAATACCGGTTCTGTCAATTCCTTCTACGAAATATTTCTGCAATACAAAATACATCAATAGAAGGGGTGATATGGTAATAACTGTAGCAGCCATCTTAATAGCCTCATTGGCAACCGAATCTCCCATAACGGAAGCACCCCATCCGGCTACGGTCTGTACATGCTGCTTATAGCTGATATCAAAATTCTGCAGTTCCAGAAGCATTGTTCTTACCACCTTGGTATCCGTTGCACTGGTCAGCCCCATATACAGTGCCGTAAAATAGGTATCATTCCAATACCATACGAAAGAAAATAAAAAGCATATGATAAAGGCCGGAACCGCTAAAGGTACGGCAATTCCAAAAAATATACGAAACTCAGAAGCTCCGTCCACTCTGGCAGCTTCATCCAAAGAAATGGGCGTCTGTTTAAAAAACTGCATAAATATCAGAACAAATATGGCACTCTTGGTCCCCTGTCCCAAAAGGGCGGGATAGATCAAAGTCTTTAAGGTGCCAATCATATGATAATCTGAGAACATGGTGTACTTCGGTATCATTAAAACGTAAGGCGGTAAGATAAAGGTAAGCAGTATCAGACCGATAAGCAGCTTCTTGAAAGGCACTTCATATCTGGCAAGGCCATAGCCCGTCAATGCACAAACTGCTGTCTGGGCAAGGGCCGGAATCAATGCGCTTATAATGGTATTCATAACCGTCTTGTCTACCTTCATTACCTCAAAGGCGTCCTTATAATTGCTTAAGGTAACCGAAGTCGGTATCCACTTAACGGAAGCATCCAAAAGGTCCCCAAGGGACATAAAGCTTTTCACAATCATTTCAAGGATGGGATAAAGATATACAAACCCCATTGCGACCAATATGACGTAAACCCCCGCCATATAGAGGGCTCCTCTCTTGCCCGTGCGCCCTATGAGCCTTGACTTGGCTTTTAAAAACAGGGTGTAGCTTTTATCATTCATTCACAAACCTCCTATTTACCAACAAGCTGCAAATTTGAGGCATTAGCTCAAATTTGTGTTGAAATTTGTATTTTAAATTTCAACAATCCTCCATTTTGCCTATACGCCGCGAATTTGGGCGCCAGCACAAATTCCAACTATTTTCTTCGGATGATTTCCGTACGTACTACCTTGTTCTTTGGCTCCCGTCCGAAGAGCAGATAGCAGATCAGGAGCAAAAGGGTAATTCCCAGAGAATATATCCAGGCTGCTGCCGAGGCTACTCCGAAACCTCTCTTGGAGGCATCTAACATACTATCCCTGATCCAGATGATTACGGTATTAATCTCTGAGGTTGCCAGGAATACAATGATATAGATTGCATTAATCAATATCATTCCTCTGATGGAGGGCAGTACAATCTTCCAGAAAGATACCCAGGAAGAGGCTCCGTCAATAGAGGAGGCTTCATATAGTGCATGGTCAATCTTTTGCAGTCCCGACACAAATATCAGAATTGGGACACCGGAGTACCAGAGTATCAGAATCAATTGGCTGAACAGTGTTGTTACCGGATCTCTCAGGAAATACGGTAATTTATTATTTATAAAATCATAGATGCCGTATTGCTCAATCAGAGGTATGGTCGAGGCCCCCTGATTCAAGAGCATGTTCATGACCGGCCCGCTTACTACGACTATTGGCAGGAAGAACAGTGTACGAAACATTCCTTTTAGTTTGATTTTCTCATTCAGCAGCAGTGCAAGTACCAGGGAGAACACCAGGATAAGAGGGAGCTGCATTATAATGCTCTTAAAGAATTCTGCCAGGCTCTGTAAAAAATAAGGGTCCTTGGAAATAAAGTATTTGAAATTCTGCATTCCTACGAATTTGACAGTCCTCCCTTTTGCCGTAAATGACACTTTACTGAAGCTAAATATAATGGACTGTACAAGGGGATACAGGAAAAAGACCAAAAAGCCTATAATCCAAGGTGTCACAAACAATAATCCCGTTATTTTCTGCCTGAATGCAGTGGTAAATATCCTTTTTCGCTTTTTCATATTCTTGTTACCTCTTTCTCTGGTCAGAACCCATAACCTGATAGGACATAGCACCTACCGTAACTTCTCCGTTCCTGTAGTCGGAATCAGAGTAGTTAATGAGTATGTTCACTCCATTATCATAAAGGACGGATACTACCTTATCATTCAAATAGGTATGGGACTTAATCCCGCTGCCTTCTACCTGTCTTAATACGGAACCGATGCGCTCATAATAGTCTTCGATAGTTGGCTTTAATACCTCATATTCGGACGTATATATATAAGAAGAATTGGTATTTCTAAGCTTGTTTGGCGATTCCTTGGTCAGAAGGAAATTCGGATATGCACCGTATTCCAGCATCTTCAGAAAATACTGGGTTTCATTTGCCTTAAAGTTACTGTACTGAGCCCAGTAAGGAAGGTAACCCCTTAACACAATAGGAAGGAAAGGCACTTCTTTGCTGATATAGCTGTAATTCGAGGTAGAAAGCGGCATATCGTAAAACTTACCGGTATATTTCCATAAGTACTCATTGGGATTCTCCAGGGAAATATTAAAATCCTGCAGTTCTTTTAACGATTCTTCATACATTTCCGCTGTGTCACCTCTTGTATATATCTTCCCTCCCGAGTAATAAGAGAAAAGGGTATCAGGCAAAGAAGAAAGGGCTATATTGCCGATAGCGGTATCTTCATATCTGCCTATCCACTGCTTCACAAAACTTAAGGTCTTTGAAGGTGTCAGGTAGTACATATAGGGAAATACATAGGCATTCGTCGGCTTTTCTACCAGCATCTGATTGATTCCCTTGACAATATCCTTTGCCGTATTATAGAACCGCTTGGGGTTGGCAAGAAGGAAATCCTGCTTTAGTACCAGGCTGATGTCCTTTTGCTTTAATTCCTTTGCAAGGTCATAAAGCTCTTTCTGGCTGCCAAGCTTTCGTTCTACCTTGAATTTTCCGCTGCCGTAGTTCAAGGAGGCTCCCTTTTGCTGCCAGCCCGTATAGACAGGCAGAAGGTCTTTTACCCCGCTTTGCACCATATTATCTATGATTTCTTCCATATTCTTAATCGTAGTCATAGGAACTACCTGGTTAAAGATAAACCATTTCTTGGTATCTGCGCCGAAGAAATCCACCTTAAGCTGAAACTTATCTTCCTGCTTTTGCAAATCACCTTTTTGGACCAGATACTGCTGATACACCTTTGCCAGCCCGGTATAATCCGCCTGGTCTCCATTTACTGTTTTATAGCTTATGGAGATATCTCTCATATAGGGCTTTTTTTCAAAGGTCGGTACGCCGGAGGAAGCAGCCGTCTGCATGGTATAGATTTCACGGTAGTTAAACCTGGCAGTGACCCAGTTATAGTCCGTCATAACTCCGTTCGGATAAGCTAATATTTCCGCATTGTACTGTCCATCTTCTGCAACACCTAAAAATCCCTGCTTACTTTTTGTATAGACCATTCCAAATACCGGCGCCGTAATTTTCTCCGGCTCCACTACCGCAGGCTGATTGTAATAACTTTCTCCAGGGGCTTCAATACCCGCATTGGAACCATAAATCTTCTTGGCGTAGGGGGTTTTGTATTTCCCGTGATTATCCTTTAAGTCAATAAGAGCTCCCGCTCCTTCCGGAATCAGTATGTACCCTTCTTTTTCCGCTCCTTTGGTTGCGCCAAACAGGGGATAAAGATATACTGCTGACAGCTTGTAATCTTCTCCTTCTTTGATGCTGTCCTTCTTAACAGAAGCAGAGAAGCCGTCTTCCTTTAAGCGTACTTCCAGACCGATATGAAAGTCATAGGATGGATACTCAATCGCCACATCAAAACCATTCTCATAATAGGTAAAGGTTTTCTTCGCATTTCCTTTTATCAGATCCACACGTTCCGGCATAGCTGCCTTACTGGTGCACAGTTCTACGGAGATACCGGAGCTTAAGAAGCCTTTCCAGGACTGATTGGAGTTCTCATCTTCCACAACGGACTCATATACATAGCCGGTTTTCTTATCCTTAAGAGTAATTCCCAGGGTATCTTCATCCAGATTCATAACATAATTGTCATTTTCAAAAATATCTGTCTTAACGCTGCTGCCGGTCAGGGCAGCTACTTTTTCTGTATTTTTAATAAGAGAGGTGTTATTATCCGCTGACGTTATGGTCACGCCTTCCACCGCAAGAACAGCGGTCAATAATAAGCACAGTAGTCCTTTTTTACCTGCCACGATAATAGCCCTCCTTTACTAGTGATACTACAAAATCCATAACCTGATTAATCAGTGCCATCAGGATAAAACCTGCCGCCAGTACAAGAAGCATGGTAAAGACAGTGAGCAAGATACATTTAAATGTATTTTTATAGCTATAAGCCTGTATCTCCTTAATCATAACGGTGATTAATATTGCCATACCGGCAAAGATAAAGAAATTCAAAAACTGAATGATAAAGCCTTCATTAAAGGTAAGCATGTGGCTCAGAATAATAATTACCGGCTTTAAGAAAATATAGGGCGCCAGGCAATAAGCATAGGCATTGTATATATTCTGAAAGGAACCCTCTCCGTCCTGTATGGAACAGATCATATTGCAGCAGACCATACTTAACAGGAAGAAGCCAAATACCGTAATAAAGTCCGTACCAAGTTCATAATAGCCATCTATAATGTTCTTGAACAAAAATCCGCTGTAGTACTTGTTTATCACATAAATCCCAAAGAACAACAGGTACAAAAGCGTGGAGGACCAGATACTGACTTTTCTCTCGAATTTTATTCCGTAAAAAGCGTCTGCCGGATTCTTCGGGATGTATTTTAAGTAAGCCATCTGTTTTAAGAACTTTCTGTTTTGAAGGCGTTCAATACCTTCTGAAAACTTCTTAAGGAATGGAACTTTATTTTTTGTCTTTTTATAAAGCTTTCGAAGTATGTAAAGGGCCAGAAGAATTTCCAGTATCATGACTACATTTTTACGAATCCAACTGTTACGCAGCTCCCAGAAAGCATCGGAATATCCGGTGTAATCACCGCCAAGTCTTGCGGCACCTAACGCCTTCCCGTAATCCTCCAGGCGGTAATAAGCCTTTCCGATTCCTTTCTGTGCATAGTCAAAAAGGCTGTTTTTGCTTAAGACCTTTTCCCAGGGCTGCTGACTTTCCGTATAAAAGCCCTCCTGATAAAGATTAAGAGCTTCATGTACGGTCTTAGCATACTCTGTCTGTATAAATACCGTGATATTGGCCTGTTCGGAATCCAGCACATACAGTCTTCCCTGACTGTCGGTGTCAATAGCAGAGGGAGCGGTAAACAAACCGGTTCGGTTATTTCCGTCATCCTTGCCGCCGAATAAGAATAACAAGGCCTGGTCTCTGGTATATTCCGCAATGTATCCGTCTTTGGATACCGTATACATATTTTCAATATTCCCCACGGCAATGTCTGTCACAAGCTGGTCATAATAGCCGCCGTTTAACATATTCTTACCGGCCATATTAAACTTCTTGATTCCGTCCTTTGCTGTTCCCTGGGTTACCGTATATAAAAGACCGTTACTGTCAATTTCAATATTGCTGGCTGCCGCCGGCACATTCTGCTGGAGGCTTTTCTTCATCTCCTCCGTAAAGGCAAAGCGCTTTAGAATCTGTGTAAAGCTGGTATAGGTATAATTGGCACCAAAATATCCATAAAAGTCTCCTTCCGCACTAAAGGAAAGGATTCCGTTTCCATTTCCCTCGGACAGCGAATAGATACCTCCTGCTGCATTTACCGCAAGCTTAACAGGTGCGTACCGGTTGTCTTTTCCAAAAAGGGGACTTACCGGCTTCTCAAAGGCTTTTACAAAATTGCCTGCCTTATCGTATACCATGACCTTCTGTAATTTAGGGTCCGCCACATATAGATTCTCCTTCTGGTCTACAAAGAGCCCTGTAGGAGATTTCAAGTCACCTTTGACGGTACTTATAAGGTTACCTGCCATGTCACAGATTAAGACTCTGGCATTGCCGGTGTCCGCAATATATAGCCTGCTGTCATTCCAGATAAATAAATCCGAAGGATTCTTTAACTGCTCCTCACCGAATTTGTCATAGACCATAGAAGGCACATAGCCGTCCTGTGTATTGATAAACCAGCCGTTCTTGTCAATTGTCAGTGTTGTATACGGTGCTTCTGCCCCATTTACCGTCAAAGGATGCAAAATGAGAACAATAACTGCCAGTATACAAGGCAAACATTTTCTTAATTTTAATAGACGTCTCACAAGTTTCTCCTTTTCGTCAGTCATCCTGAAAGATTCTGCGGGCAAATCTGGATATGCTGTAGATTACTAAGAGCAATACCAACGATACGCAGGAAGCATAGCCCATCTCATAACGGATAAAGCCGTAATCCTCAATATGGTTTACAATTAACTGTCCCGAATACAGGGGAGTAGGGTTGGCACCGCTTAACTGCACACCGATGGCCCCTACCGAGAAGGTATTTACCACCGCCATAACCGCAGCAAAGAGCATCTGAGGCTTCATCATGGGTATGGTAATATAAAACATTTCCTGAAAACGGTTGCGAAGTCCGTCAATGGAAGCCGCCTCGTAAACTTGAGTATCAATGTTTAAGATACCTGCAAGGATTGCTAAAAATCCCACACCCATACTGCTCCATAAGGATACAATTATCATAATGGTAAGCAGGTATTTTGCATCGGTAAGAAAGAGAATAGGCTCATTGGTAATTCCCAAATCCATTAACAGGTAGTTTATGTAACCCATCTGGTCTCCTGCAAAGATAATCTTCCAGACCACCGCCATGGCAATACCTGAGGTCATGGAGGGGGAATAGATGAGCAGTGCCAGTATAGTTCTTGGTACTTTACTGACCTGGGCTAACATCCAGGCTAACAAAAAGGAAAGTGCATAGCCTACCGGGCCTACGATAAAGGCAAAAATACAGGTGTTAGGCAAGACCTTCTGCATAAAGATATCATCCTGAGTCAGAAGGTTAATGTAGTTTAACAAACCTACGAAGTTCGGCCTTTCTACCGCATTATAATTGGTGAAGCTTAAAACAATGGCTGCTATAATGGGCACAATGATAAAAATTACAAACAACAGTAAATAGGGAAGTAAAAAGTAATATGCGATATTTATTCCGGATTTTTTCTTCATTTTAACCATTCCTCTACCATTTGGACGTCAGGGACAATAAGGTCTTTGATTTTATTCCCATCCTTATCCACATAGCCAAACTCCTCCAATTTTCTCGCAAGCTCCCGGTTTATCTTCTTCTGGGCACTGTCCACCGCACTTCGAAGATTTGCATTCTGCGTTACTACCTGCACAAGGACATTTCCTAACTCTCTTTCGATAATATAACCTCCCGGTACTCTTGGTGCCTCATAGGTCCAGGATATCTGCTTTACAATGGTATCTTTGAATTTTGAGTTCCAGGGTGACGCCTTGATTGCCTCCAGATTCGCTGAATTCCAGAGATATTCGTTTCCAAGGGTGGATTGCAGGGTAAAAGCAAATTCTGTCTGAACATCTGTAGAGGTCCACCAGTCAATGAATTTCCAGGCTGCCTCATTGCTGTCATTTTTCTTAAAGACCACACAGCTTTCTGCTGCTCCCGAAGTATAGCGCAGCACATTGCCGTCCTCATCCTCAACTCCCGGGTAAGGTGCTATATCCCAGGAATCCGCAAGCTCCGGAGCTGCATTGGTAAGCAGGTTAAAGGTTGCGTAATCAGAGGTGCCAATGGGCATTCTGCCGTCACGAAATGCCTGGTAGAAGCTTAATACTTCGTATTTCATATCATAAATAGTAAAATTCTCTGTTAATTCCTTCAGGCCTTTCAGCACACCCGGAGTCTCCAGGTCAATCTGAGTACTGCCGGATTCCATCAGCTTTCCGCCGTTCTGGAAGATAAAAGGTGTGGTAGTGTTATAGCCCTTTACCAGGAAGTTCGCCACATGGGTGTTAAATCCAAGCCCCATGCGTTCCAGCTGGGGAAGCATCTTTCTCACATCCTCCATGGTATCCGGTACTTTAAGCCCCAAGGAATCCATAATATCCGTCCGGTAGAACAATACATAGAAGTTAAAGGTCTCCGGAACCGCATAGACTCCGTCATCACATACTCCCGGTATCAGCATACCCGGTGCGAACCGATTTCCCACTTCTTTAAAATTGTCATACTGGCGCATATTCTCCAGGGCACCTCTTAAGGCCAGGTCGTATACATAGCCGGAACTGATTCCCACGGCAGCATCCGGAGCTTTGCCGGAAGCGTTAGCCAGTATCAATTTCTGCTGGTCAGGGACAATGGAGAGATTTACGTTAATTCCGTATTTCTTTGTAAACTCTGTATCTGCCATTCTTTGCATGATTTCAAGGTACTGCCTCGGACGTGCTACCCAGATATCCAGGGTGTCATTTTCCTCCTTGTAGGAGGGTGCATAGTCCTGAGTGGTGAAGGAAGCAAAAAGCCTTCTGACAGTAAGGGATAACTTCTGAAAAACACCGGGCTTTTTAGGAAACTCCGCATCCTCCTGGTACAGGAAGAGTTTATCCAGCCCTAATTCCCCAACGCTTAGTTTCTCAATGACATTGTTTACATTCTGCCTTGTAGAGCTGTTGCCATAAGAAAACAGATTCAGCTTTTTAGGCAGGTCATTGGGCTTTTTAGCAAGTTTTCTTAAGTTAGAGGAAGCGACCTTTAACTGAGACAGCTCGGCAATATTATTTTCCTCAGGATTTAAGGCTGAAAGGCTCTCATGGACTTTATCCAGGGTGTCTGCCCAGGTGAGCAGCTTATTCTTTATATCAAAACCATAAGGCTCTAAGTCAAAATCTCTGTATTTATCGGAATTTCCTCCTGTGATTTTGTTAATCTCAAGAGCCAGATTATTCATTTCTTTCGCAACGATATTTAATATCTTGATGGCGTATCTTACGTTATCGAGGGATACTAAAAGGGTAATGGTATGTTTGCCTTCGCTTAAATAAACGGCGTTTCCTTCCTCATTACCGGTTAGAAGCCTGGTAAACTTCTTGGAATAGGGAAAGGCAACATTTTCATAAGAAGCAGAGGGAATCTTTCCATCTATGTATATATTGCGGTAGGAGCTAAAACCCGACTTGGTGCTCTGACGATAGTCAAAAGCGAGGTTATAATAACCTTCTTTCTTCACCTCCACATCATAGGTAATGCTGGTTCCGCCGGTCTTAAAAGACTCTTCTGCCACTATATTTAATACTTTCAGTTTTGGGTTATAAGGCGTTACATCCGTATTGAACTCTGCAGCGCTTCTGATATTGGGAGAGTTCTTGCTGGTCATATCTTCCGCCTCTTTGATAACCAGTTCCTCTCCATCGGCTCTTTTTCCGGAATCCAAGACAGTTTTCGCTTCCCCTTCCAGGTAGAGGCTGCCAAGTTCTATAGAGCCCTCATTTGCCTTAAAGGTCAGGGTATTCTCCCCTTCCGTCAGGTACAAAAGCATGGGATCACTGTACAAATATGCCGTATCGTGAATATAAGCTTTTTTCCATTCTTTCACCTTCGTGGGCATCGGAAGACATTCGTTTCCATACCTGTCATACTCTATGGTACCGGGTACCCAGGTGTCTCCGAGAAAGATTCGCTTTAGCTCATCATAAGGATATTCTCCGTTGACCTCCAGTGAGATGTTGGTCGATAACAGGTTATCTCCCAAGGTCTGATAATCAAATCCAAGGACATAAAGGGCCGCCTGCTTAACATTGACCTTTACCTGTACTTCACTGCCCTCTTCCACTACCCTATTGTCCATCTGCAAATCATCGGCGGTATAGGTAATATCCTCTCCCTGATAGCTCTCTCCCCGGTATTTATCAAGATATCTTTCATAATCCGTATCCGTTATATCTCCCATGGACAGATAAGTATCCCGAAGTGCCATAATATCCGCTTTTCCGTCTGCCTTTGCTGCATTTACAGTCTGTACCGAATTTCCGCCGGTACCGGTGAAAATAATTGCGGCTATTAATAGAATGGCTATTATATGTTTTATTTTTCCCATATGTTTCTCTCCTTTTATAAGGATAAATCCCTGCGGACTCTATAATCTTCAAAGGCAAACCCTTCTCCTGTAGCTTCCAGCCCGGCTTTTCCGTGCAGATAACCGTCAGCATCGGTAAAGGTAAGGATTATCCTGCCCTCTAATACAATGGCAAGGGTAGTGCCTTCTGCTCTGACAGAGAGTGCCAGAGTTCCGGGTTTTCCGCAGGGAAGACTGTAAAAGCCCAGCTGTTCCTCTCCATAACAGCAGCGGTACAGGTGTATTCCTTCCCTGTTCACTTTTATCCGATACCCAAAGAGGGAGGAGGTTACCTGGTCCGGAAACCAGGATTCCCTGGAAGTCCTTATATAGATGGATACATCTCCCGTAGGTGCATCGTTTCTATAAATTACAGTACTTATTGTATAATCGTTAAATCCCTTATCTCCCACAAAGGCTCTTCCGAAATTCTCAGCACAGGTAAAACCGGAATATTTGGTAAGCATACTCTTATACCTCTTATGTCCGTAAATCTCGATATCTTCTGTTACCAGCTGCCCTTCTTTAACCACTTCTATATCCGTAGTTTCTGCTGACTTCGTAAACAGGAAATAGTCAATCAGCATATCTTCCCCGCTTACGACAGCAATATCCTTTATTCCTCTTGTAAGCCATAAGACACCGGCCTTTACTTTCTCAAAGCCATTCTCGTCAGTTATGCCGGTAAGGTGAAAACGCAACGTCTCCTCCATATCCTCACAGGACATTATAAGGCAGTGGTCTTTCTTCCCGGCAGAAGCTCTTACAATTATCTGGTAGCAGCCATCTTCTTTTATATTTACATGGTAAAGAGCCTTTTTTCCCTTCTCAAAGACTGCCGCCTCCGAAAGGAATCCTTTTTCCTCCACCGGACACCCTGAAAGGTCTCCTGTTCCATGGACAGCATCCATTCTGCCGGGGATTGCTTTGGCCGCCAGCTTATCTCCCTTTCCGTCTGCAATACGGGATATACCAAAGAAGCCTGTTTCCATCTTCTCATTCATTAAAATACCAAGCTTACCCGCCCCTGTAACAGTTGTAAAACTGGTAAGGAGCATGTTATTCAGATAAACTTCCAGGGTGCTCTCGGAAGTTCTGGCAAGTCTGACTGCCATATAATTCAAGAAACTGACCGCACTATTTATCTGACCCTCACTCACAGTCAGGCCACCTTCTGTCATCTTATAGGTTCTATCGCAGCACAGCTCTATCTCACCCCAGGTATTTTCCCCATAACCGTATAGCAGAGTGAGGTTTCCGTCTTTTGTATTCACATTCAGTTCTGCCGTATAGGTCTTCGAGGTATCTGCTGTGGATACCAGGTATTTCCTGCCGTTTATATCCACCTGCTGAAAGTTTTCATTTCCCCTGCCGTAATAGTCCGGCATGGCAGGTGCTTCCTGCTCCCACCAGATGGGATTGCAGTACATCCTGGCCCCATTAAAGAAAAGGCGGTCAATGTTCATGCTTCTTTTTCTTGGTTTCGTATTAAGGTCAATATTGTGATAGGCTATGCAATAGCCGTCCAGGTCCGGTGCCAGAAAACTGGAACTGTGGCCAAGAGCATGAAATTCATCTCCCGTCTCCAGCAGCAGCGTATTGTCACTTAAGTTTACATACCCTCTATCCGGGCCCTTATCCGAGATACTGTAGACCACCCGGTAGCCTTTACTTAACAGGTGGTTGCCGGTATAGGTCAGATAATAAAGACCTTTTCTTTTTATTATCATGGGACCTTCCGTCCAGTAATTTAAGTAGCTTTCCGGTATTGTCTTCCCATTTACCTCGATGGTGTCTGCCTTGGGCATATCATGAATTACAATCCCTTTATGGCCGGCCCTTAACAGATACCGCTTTCCGTCATCATCAATAAAGAAACTTCCGTCAATCATCAGTCCGTAGTTTTTACTTATCAGTTGAAAAGGTCCTTCCGGTCTTTCTCCTTCCAGCAGGTAATGACCGCTTCCAACCGGTGAAGTTACCATATAAAACTTTCCATTACAGTAAGAGACCTCCGGCGCGTAGGCCCCGTCGATTTCCGGTGCGTCACAGACGCTCCCCAGATAATCAAAATCAACCAGATTCTCTGATTTCCATGCCTTTATATGATTTCCGGCACTGGAACAGTACAGATAATAATATCCGTTAAACCTCATTATAAAGGGGTCCCCGCATTCATTTTCGGACCATTGGTTTTCCAACAGAAATGGATTTTTATATGTTCTCATACTTGGCTCCCAACTTCGTACTTTTCTTCCCACTAACAATCGTGCCTTTCCAACACGCCTCATGTTTGTTGAAACTGTCTTTCATTTCCACACTAACCATCATGGGGCGTGCTGCAAACTGCCAGCAGTATCCAGCGCAATTAAAGTGGAAATCGTCTATTTATTATCTTCGATTAATTTCACTTATCTTTTCTATATTCACTTTCGGTTCACGCTTCATGGTATAAAGTCCGTTAATCTCCTGCTGCACATCGGTCAGCTGGGTATAGCAGTAACCGCAGATATAATCTAAGGACTTGATAGCGGAAGTAATTCCGTCAAATCTTGAAAGGAGAGCCTCTTCGGATTTCACCTGTTCGCCGTATCCCCAGCCCTTTTCATTGGTCAGGGCAATACCGCCGTATTCGCTGATGATAACCGGCTGCCCTTTGTAGCTGTAACCTTTTGCAAAAGCATATCGGAACAGATTGAAGGGTATTTCATTTCCAAGAATCTTCTCCTTGTCACCATACCTTGACAGGAACTCTTCTCCTCCCTCCACATAATCATGGAGAGTAATTATGTCGGATACGGTATGCTCCCATCCGTCATTTACAATAACCGGTCTCATTCCGTCAAAAGATTTGGTAAGGTGGTAGATGCTCTCGGTGAACTGCTGCTGGGCCGTGTCACCGGCTATGTATTCTATCCCCCAGCTCTCATTAAAAGGAGTCCAGGTTATAATGGAAGGATGGTTGTAATTCTGTTCTACAATCTCCATCCACTCTTTTGTAAACAACTGTATACTGCTGTCATTAAAGATGTACTGGGAAGCCATTTCCGACCAGACTAAAAGGCCCTTCTTATCACACCAGTAAAGAAAACGTGCATCCTCCACCTTCTGATGCTTTCTTAATCCGTTGTATCCGGCCTTTAAGATCAAATCGATGTCTTCTATCATAGCTTCTTCCGAAGGCGGTGTTAAGTGAGATTCCTCCCAGTATCCCTGATCCAGAATCAGCTTCTGGTAAAGGGGAAGGTTGTTAAGCAGAATCTTATCTCCTTCTATTGATATCTTTCTCATTCCGAAATAGGAGTCCACTTCATCCGTCACTTCTTCTCCCGCCCTCAGACTGAACTTAACGTCATAAAGCTTTGGTGACACAGGAGACCAAAGAGCAAGGGTCCAGGGTTCCTCTTCTCCGATAAGGTTAACCGGAATATGAAGGTGTCCGTTTAATACCTGTGCCTGCTTTTTGCAGATTTTCTTTCCTTCCAGAGATATTTCCACTTGAAGCCAGGTATCTTCTTCTCTCTTTGTGCCGGAGAACTTTGCTGTAATATCTATAATTCCTTTATCAATATCCGGGGTCATCTTCACTCTTTCCAGATAGAACTCCGGTACTTCCTCTAACCATACTGTTTTCCAGATACCGGTGGTCTGTATATACCAGCATCCGAAGTTATCCTGCTTCCAGCGCTGTTTTCCTCTTGGCTGTTCACAGCTTATACTGTCCTCCGCGCGGACCGTAAGATTGTTCTCGCCCTCTTTTAACATCCTTGTAATGTCAATGCTAAAGGCTGCATAACCGCCCTTATGGCTCCCGGCAAAGATACCGTTTACCCATACCTTTGCTTCAAAGTCCACTCCTTCAAAATTCAAAAGCATGCTTCTTTTTGTTTTCACGCTTGCTTTAAAGCTGCTTTGGTACCAAAGTACCTTGTGGTGGCTCTGGTCATCTATCCCGCTAAGTGCAGTCTCATAGGAGTAAGGAACAAGAATTTTCTGACCATCCGGAAAAGTTTTGTACCATTCTTCCTTTTCTCCCTTGTTGTCATCATCAAATAGGAAGTTCCATTCTCCGTTTAGATTCGTCCAATTTTGTCTTTGAAATTGGGGTCTTGGGTATTGTGTCAACATAATATAACTCCTCATTCTTTGCTTATTTTCTTTATTTGTACATTTTATATGTATTAACATCAATTGCCATTTATATAATTTTTATGTATTAATTTTTTGATTTTCTCCAATTGATTTAACAAAATCATACTACTTTATCGGTTTCATGTCAATATATTTGTTTATATTTTTTGTATAAATATTTTTAACAACATTTTTTATGTACAAAAGATTCGGATAATTTTAAACTATGTACATAGTTATTGTATAAATATGTTGATTTTTTTTCCTTTTCATGGTAGGATGAAAATATCACAGAAATATTACTTCTGTAATTAAGAAAGATGAGGATAAATTACATCTATGAAAGAAAGTTTGAAGCTTAATCTTGAAAAAAAGGAGGAGCTTGTGAATATCGGAAAAGCTTTTTCCTCCTCCATACGTATTGATATTCTCGAATTCCTTTCAACCAAACCTGCCATTATTACCGATGTGGCTTCTCATTTTAATATTCCTCTCTCCAGTGCCGCCCTGCATATTAAAACACTGGAAAGCGCAGGACTGATTTCCGTTCAGCCTATTCCCGGCTCAAAAGGTGCACAAAAACTCTGCGGCGCCTTAATCTCCAATGTTAATGTGGATGTTTGTCCGGATCTGGGACTGAATTCAAAATATCTGTTCCGGGAGGACATGCCTATTGGCTGCTATTTTGATTATCATGTGTCGCCTCCCTGCGGTATTGTATCTGAAGTTTCTGACCTGGGAGCGGAAGACAGTATCAGCGGTTTCTTCAGCACAGAACGCTATAAGGCACAGTTAATCTGGCTGACCCACGGGCATCTGGAATACCGCTTTTCCAACACTATCCTAAAGTCCAATTCCGCCAACAAAATCCAGTTCACCTTCGAAATCTGTTCCGAAGCCCTGGGCTATAATCCCAATTGGCGTTCTGATGTAAGTATCTGGATGAACAATACCGAGATAGGTATTCTGGAATGTCCGGGCGATTACGGCGGAAGAAGAGGAAAGTTAAATCCTTACTGGTGGAATGATACCTCTACCCAATACGGCGATTTAAGAAAGGTCTGGATTACGGAAAAAGGCTGTTTTATCGATGAACAGAAAATTTCAAACCACACTATTTCTTCTCTTGGCCTGAATAAGAACAGTTATATTTCCTTTAAGATAGGTGTGAAGCCCAATGCGAAATACGTAGGCGGAATGAATTTATTCGGAGAAAAGTTCGGAGACTATCCCCAGAATATCGTAATGGAGGTATTCCATGAGGAGGATTAAGGCCCGTAAAGCCATGCTGCTATGCTTACTTGCAGTCTTTACTTTATGTATTGCAGTTACCGGCTGCAGCAAAAAGCCGGTACACAAAGCATTGCCAAAAGACGGACCAAATTCCATAAAAGACGGCGGAATCTATAAGATTGTAAATAAAGCAACAAAAAGAGCCCTGAATATGCAGCTAAGCGGCATGGTAGACGGGGCTGGGGTATGGCAGTACGGAGATACGGACAGCTTTGATGAACTCTGGCGCGTTGAAAAACAGGGAGATTATTACACCCTGCAATCCCTTCTTACCCCGAGAAATCTCTCTATCCGTAAGGATTCCAAGGACGCCGGCGCCGTAATAGAGGTCCGAAAGCCCGATGAGAAGCAGAATCCTTCCCAGCTCTGGACTCTGAAAGAGCAGAACGGTTCCATCCAGATTATATCCTCTCTCTCAGATTATACTCTTGGATTAACAGAGAACTCGCAGAAGTCTTCTGTGCTTCCCCAGATGCTGACCTTCACGAAAGACGAATGGCAGTTGTGGGATTTCAAGGAAGTATCCCTGACAGAGGATCTGCCATATCTGCTGCCCCTAGAAGGAAGCCTCTTTCACTCCTCCTGCCCCCAGATTATAAAATACGGCGACACCTATTATATGTTTATCATGGCTCCTCATATCAGTATCAAGACCTCGAAGGACCTGATCAACTGGACTATCGCCGGAACCGTATTCGGCGACAGGGATCCTTCCTGGCTGAACAGTGAGGTTCCGGGTTACGGCATATGGGCACCCAGCGTCTATAAGATAAAGGACAAATACTATCTGTATTACTGCATCTCTACCGCCGGCAGTCAGAACTCTGCTATCGGCATGGCTGTGAATACCACCCTGGATATGAATTCTCCCGATTATAAATGGGAAGATAAAGGTATGGTTATCCGCTCCCACACAGGTGATGATTATAATTGCATTGACCCGAACATATCCATCGACGAGAACGGAGAGGTATTCCTGACCTTTGGTTCCTATTGGAACGGCATCTACCAACGCCAAGTCGATCCGGATAGCGGCCTGCTGCTTGCGGAGAATACCGAGCTTTACCACATTGCCAAGCGTTATGCGAACAACGGTGCCATTGAGGCTCCTTATATTATAAAACGCGGGGATTATTATTATCTCTTTACCGCCTTTAATCCCATGAACAATACCTACCACAACCGCGTAGGACGTTCCAGGAGCATCCACGGCCCCTTCGTCGACAGAGAAGGAAAGTCCATGTTAGAAGGCGGCGGAACTCCTGTGACCCAGGGACTCTCCGAACTTCTTATGCCGGGGCATGCTTCCGTTTTTCAGGATGAAGACGGGAAATATTATTTTGTAAGTGAGTATTTTAGAAAAGCCAGTGCAAGCCTGCTCCTTATCGGAACAATTTACTGGGATAAGGACGGCTGGCCTGTTACCGCTTTGACTCCCAATGCCGCAACACTACTAGCAAAATAAATAATATAGAATCACAGGTGTATCTAATCATAATACCGAAACTCAAAAACGGCTGACATTAACAAAAGAGTTGCATACCTTTTGTCAATGTCAGCCGTTTTTGATTGTTGTTATAATTTTTCTGTATCACCAGTTTGTTTCAGTACATTTATTTCAATTAGCTTATTTTAGACCATTTAACTCCTGATATAAATTCTTAGCATAGGAATCTGTCATTCCGCTGATATAATCCGTAACCAGCAGGAATCTTAAATACAAATTTTCTGCTTCATTTTCAGTTCTTGCACATCTGTAATCTTCCTTATAATTTGCAGAAATGATGCTGATTAACTTTTTATCGGCTTTTGAAAGACTGTACTCTTCCGCCTCCGGAGAACTCTCAGCATCCCAGTATAATACCGCATAAATGAAGTCATCCAATAATGCGTTAATAATCTTTTTCGCGGATAATTCCAATTTTATTATCTCAATATTGTCGTATACAAACTCTTTCATCGCACCTTTTAATATTTTTATCGACTCCTGATGATTGGTTTCATAAAACATATCCTCTTTAAATGTTCCGTTCATAATATCCGTATAGCTTTTGGAAAATCTGTAGGACACTATATACATCAGCCATTTCCTTACATATTCCATCCATTTTTGAAAAGCAATCAGGTCTCCTTCGATACTTCTGTCTTCCTCGTTAATGCGTTTTCTCAAATCTGAAATCAGTTCCTGAGTATACTTCTTGTAAGAGGAATTGGTGACATCATTAGCCTTTCTGTCAAAATACTCGATGAACTGATTCAATGAGAACAGACCCTTTTTCAGTGCATCTTCCAAATCCGCAGTAGCATATGCTATATCATCCGCCGCCTCCATCAAGTACACAAGGGGATGCCTTATATATTCATTTTCATTCATAGTCCCGGTAATCGTGCAGATATATTCCATAGTATTTCTTTCTGCATAAAAGTACCCAAGCTTATGTTTTTTAATATCTTCATTCTCGCTGTCAAAATCAAGAGAGTTGGTAGGATATTTTATAAGTGTATTTAAGACTCCATATGTTAAGTTCACATCATAACCCTGCTGATTGTTCTTTACCTTGGAAAGGATTCTCAGCGCCTGTGCATTACCTTCAAAATTCTCCAAATCCTTTTTCATTTGTTCCTGCAGCACTTTCACCACCGGTTTCCCTTTGTATCTGAAATTTGGATTTTTGAATTCTCTTTTGAACCATTCGCCAATAACTACCTCTCCAAAGTGACCAAAGGGCGGATTTCCAATATCATGCAGCAGTCCGGCGCAAGATAGTACTACCGGTATTTCCTCTGCAAATTTACTGTTATTTTTAAAGTCTTCCTGCAAATATTGTGTTGTATTTCTGGTAATCATGATACCAAGCTGCCTTGCTATGGTAGAAACCTCAATTGAATGTGTCAATCTGGTTCTTACAAAATCACTCTTATCCAGAGGAAACACCTGTGTCTTGTCTTGCAGTCTCCTAAAGGCTGCACTTGATATAATAGATTTATAATCTTTCTCCAAATCACTTATTGGATATTTTTCAAAATCTCTCGGTTCTTCTTCTCTTTCAACCTGCATATTTAACGCTAACAGCTTATCCCATTCCATCATAATACCCCTGCCTTTCTCACAACCTGCAAACTTTGAACCACAGGCACATACATGTGTGTGAAAATTATCTTTCTAATTTTCACACTAAAAACTATGCCTTCTCAACGCGCCGCAAGATGTGCCGAGGATTTCGCATAACTTTCTAAAGGTTCACATTTTTATCTATTATATCGCTGATAACTGGTTATATCAACAAATATCCAAATAATAAGGTGCTTTTCCTTATATTAACCTTTTCCACATCATATCCCGCCAGACTACCGATAAAAGCAGCAGTACAAGTCCTCCAGTCATAAGGTAATACTTTTCCGTAAAGCTTCCGTACTGCATGGAAAACAGAAAGAAATTTCCCATATACTTTTTCCCTGACCCAAAGTTGAGTAAAAAGTATAATATGGATGCCATGTATCCTAAGACCGGCTGGTTGGACAAGGAAAAGAAAAACGCTCCCATTCCGCCCAGAAAGATACTGTTTGCCATAAAACAGAAAAACATTTTATAAAAAGAAAACTGGCAGTCTCCCCTTTTCATCCAAAAGAGAAATAGAATTCCCACTGCTGCCAGGAAAAAAACTGCACCCAGGATACGAAGCAGGTGAATCGCAGCCATAGATTCTTTCTTCGAAGCAATAATATCTCTGATATCTCTATCAATATCCGGTGAAAACACTGTCATTAGGAGTATGACCCCTGCAAGGCTTAAGAATACTTCAATTACCTTGGCAGTTTGCGCCGCATCCAGATTTTCAAGTCCCATGGCAAAAGGTGAGAGCAGGCAAAGGACCGCTACAAGAACAACAGGCATTAGCAGGTTATGCTTTAGATTTACGCAGATGAGCTTTTGATACTTTTCCATTTTTTCGAAAGATTCCTTTCCTCTTACAGTCATACAGATAAATAAGTGCCGCCAGCAGTACCAATGCCGCTGCCGTGTAAACTGCCCGGTTTATGATGAGCTGCCCCAGGGCTTTATGAAAACTGCCATATTCCCCAAGAGTATTGAACCTTGGAATAAGATTCATTCCAAAACCACCGGTCATCTGGCTGACCCCCGCTAAAAGGGAAATGAACCACCAGATTACCTGTATCAGAATAGGGAATACCCCTTCCGTCAGCTCGCCCAAAAAATATCCTAGCGCCGCCGCCACCAGAATCCCCGGCAAAAGCCATCCGGTGCAGTATTTCAAAAAGGCGAAATAATCCGCTGTAACACCTGCATTATTTGCAGCATAAACAGCTTGGGACAGAGGCAGAAGAGATAGCAGCAATACCGGCAGAAACAGCATAAAACAGATGGAGGCCAGGCGGGCCGTTACAATAACGAAAGAGGAGGCACTCTTTCCATAAAGCACTTCATTTGCAGAGCTGTGCTTATCCTTAAGTACTCTGGAAGTTACAAAAAACACCGGTATTATTCCTAAGAGAATGCCAAAATAATCGCAATAAAGCCTGGCGTAAGCCCCGGAGAAACGGTCCTTTTCTTTTATCTGGTTATAGTCCTGCAGCGCTTCTTCATAGGTAAGGGGTACTCTTGCATTGCTGCTTAAAAAGGTTTTACTGTACATACTTCCTTTTCCTATTATCTTATCCGCCTGCTTCATAAGTCCAAGAAATTCTTTATACGTAATGCTCTCCGGAACTTTTAATTTCATGGGCGCTGCTTCCTCTACCCCCATACCCCCATTCTCTGCCTGAGAGAGCATTCCATCCTTAAACTCCTGTACCGACTTATTGAATTCCTCCGAAACCATACCGGTAAGCTTTAATAACAGAACTTCAAGCTTTTGTGTCTTTTCTTCATCCAGACGGACTGCCTTATAAAATCCTATCGGATAGGTGACATATGTCCCATAACAATATTCACGGAACAGATTGTCCGTGGCCATCTCCATAATTACTTTTTCATCCGTGCTGTAATGATAGCCATAACTTTGCTGTCCCGGCTTTGGCTCTGCGGGTATATCCTCTCCCCCCATCTGGGTCAGATAAAAAAACAGGATAACTGCCAGATATCCGAAAAACAAAATACTTTTACACCACATTTTACATTCTTTACGAAATAGCGTCAGCCACATTCTAGTTATCTCCTTTCTTTCCCATGAGATAAAGATAGGCATCTTCTGCATTAGGCTCTGTCAGCACTGCCTTCTCAAAAGGAGTGCCTGTTTCCGAGAGGAACCTTACCTCTGCCATACTTCCCTTTGACAGAATAGCAGTGACAATATGGCTTGCTTTTAGCTCCTCCAATTCCATCCGGGAGATTTCCGCCGTATAAACCTTTCCTTCCGCCATTTCTATCAGCTCTCTTACCGTTCCGCGGAAAATAAGCTTCCCGTTATCCAGTACCCCAATATCCTCACAGGTCGCTTCAATATCTCCCACAATATGAGTGGAAAGAATAACAATTCTATCCTGTGCAATCTCACATAACAGATTTCGAAAGCGCACTCTCTCCTCCGGGTCAAGTCCCGCTGTCGGCTCATCTACTATAAGTATCCGGGGATTATGAAGAATTGCCTGCGCAATGCCAAGTCTCCTTCTCATTCCTCCCGACATAGCCTTTACCTTGGTTCTGTGATTAGCAGACAGATTTACCTTCTCCAGAAGTTCCGGAATACGCTGCTTCCTCTCCTCCTTCTTCATACCTGAGAGAGTTCCCAGATAATCCATGGCTTCATAAGCGGTCATACTCCCATACATGGAGAAATCCTGAGGCAGATATCCTGTCATACTCCGTATTTTCCTGGTTTCTTTGATATCTATTCCGTTCACGGTTACTTCTCCTGCCGTAGGATTGTGCAAGGTGGCAAGAATCTTCATCAGTGTTGTCTTCCCCGCCCCGTTTCTTCCCAAGAGGCCAAACATACCCTCACTGATATTCAGATTGACCCCGTCAACGGCCTTTTTATTTCCATAAGCTTTGCTTACGTTCTTTAGAACAATTTCCTGGCTCATACTTTCCTCTCC
>JAEXGM010000035.1 GCA_023450835.1 Bacillota bacterium
TTAATTAAATGTAATATTAAATCCGCTCATAATCAGATATTTCTCAGGAGCTTCGATATTGCTGGTAGTAAGATTAGTAAAGGTTGCCGAACCATTGTTAGTATAAGTAAAGATTGCTTCTCCAAGATGAGCAGCTGAGAATCTGGAGGTTGTAATGGCATCCTTTCCGGTTCCGTTGATGTTGATATTCTTGAATAAAATATTACTGAAACCTCCGCCATAACCAAATTGGATAGCATCTCTCTGGCTGTTGATAATATCGATATTTTCAAAGGTTATGTTCTTAATACCGGTATTGGAAGCTTCCAGGTCAATGGCCCCTCTTTCACCACTATAGCAGTCCTTACTTGTTCCGCTGTTGATGATAGTGGTATCGGAGAAAGTGATACCTGTATTGTTCTCAAAGTGATAACCGGGGAATACGGTATTCAAACGGATACCGGAACCCATAAAGCAGTCTTTGATATAGTTATACTGTGCCTTATGACCGGAACCTCCGAAGATTGCAATAGCTGCTGCTCTCCAGTTATTTTCAATGGTGTTGTACATAAAGGAGTTATTAACTTCCATAGGTGCACTCATTGTGCTGTCAGGCCACATAGCAAGACCGTCATCACCGTTATTTCTAACGCTGCAGTTACGTACGGTAGAGTTCTTGGTACCCTGACAGAAGTTAATACCGTCAGCCAGATTATTTCTTACTCTGCCGTTTTCGATAAGAAGATTGTCGGCTACGGTTACAGGTGTATGGGCATAATCAGCAACCCAGAAACCGCACTCAAAATGGTCTTCCCAGAAATCATGTACCTTGGAGTTCGTACCAAAGTCATCCATAAAGCATTTGTAAATAGCGTTCTGATTGTATCTGGTTCTCAAATTGGAGTTAATATACATATTGCTGAAATCAACGGTTCCGGTAATACGGAAGGAAATACCGCCGCTGGCTGCATTGGGTGAGGTAAACTGAATATTGGTATACCACATACCTGCACCGGTAATAGTAATGTTCTGAGCAGATATTGTCCACATTCCGCCAAGGTTAAAGGTACCTGAAGGGATGTATACTGTCTTACCCTGAGAAGCTGCTGCACTGACGCAGGCATTAAATGCATTTAAATCATCTGCGCCGTCATTGGCTACCGCACCATAGGAAGTTACGGAAAGAGAGTTAGCAGGCTGTGAAATAGCGGAAGGCACAGGCTCAACTTCTACAAAGTCAACACCATACTCAAGGCTGTCTCCGTTGGTCTTCTGGATACGAAGCTTATCACCTGCTTTTAAAGCTGTTGCAAGTTTCCAGTGTACTTCATCAAAACGGAAAGCTGCCTGACCGCCATTGGGTGCATCACCCGGCTGGTCTCCGATAAAGTACTGCCAGGAATAATAGGAAGTTAAATTAATAGTTTGTACTTTTGTGCCATTTACATAGCAGTCCAGAGAACCATTTAAGCCCATACCGTCGGAAGAATCCGGCATGGTAAATCTCATATCAACGCCGGCACCGCCCTGGTTAATGGTCCATTCTACGTAAGAACCGTTAGAAGGAAGGGCTACATAAGCCTGATTGGAAGCTTCTGATGCAATTAAAGCATAGTTAAAATCAGGTGCTGTACGAAGTACGGCTCCTCCGCCTATCTGTGCATCTTCTGATTCATATCTGGTATAAGGAACGGTTGCTCCTCTGCCGCCGCTGCCTACTGTCAGGTTGGCAGATAAAGTATTATTGGTTTCATCTGTTTCGCTTACTGCACCGGTACTGTCAGCTACAGCAGTGATTACATGTGTTCCGCTGGTTGCTGTCCATGCGGAAGTTGCGGTAACAGTCAAGGTGCCGCCTGCTGCGATGGAGGTAGTACTGTTTGCAGATGCTGCTACCTGTACTCCGTCTACTTTAAAGGCAACGGTGCCTACGGCGCCGGCTACTGTTCCCTGATTCTTTACAACTGCATTAAAGGTAACTGCATTGCCTGCCGTTACATAAGAAGGTGTATAATTAACCTGAGTAATTACAAAGTCAATTCCTGCCTTCGGATTTACTGTAAGGGTAGTGCTGTAAGTATTATTGGTTTCATTGCTCTCGGCAGTTGTACCTGCATTGTCAGCCGTAGCTGTTATGGTATGGCTTCCCACTGTCAGACCTGCGAAGGTACCGGTAACGGTAGTGGTAGCTCCAACACTTAAAGATGTAGTATTATTTGCTGAGGTATAAACTGTCGTTCCGTCAACTCCGATTGCCAATACTCCAGGTGCTCCTGCAGCATTTCCCTGATTCTTTACAACTGCGCTGAAATTTAAAGTATCTCCGGCAGTAGGGGAAGCTGGGGTAATTGTTAACCCGGTAACCACCATATCAGGCATAGGTGAGGTTGTTACAGACAGACTTTCTGAATACTGGTTATTGTTTTCGTCGGTTTCAGTAATCCTGTTTACATCATCTACATAAGCCTTTACCGTATGATTTCCGGTTGTTGCTGTCCAGGCAGCAGTTCCTGAAGGTCCGCCGTTTGCCGTAAGAGTTACGGATGCTCCGGCAGCCAGTGAAGAGGTATTAGTATCTGACCAGCTTACCTGTGTTCCGTCAATAAAGAAGCTTACGCCAAGTATTGTTCCGGCAGGTGTTGCACCGGTTCCCTGATTCTTAACAACTGCAGAAAATGTAGTTGCATTGCCTGTTAAAGGTGAAGCAGGTGTAGAGGTAATATCGGTTACGATAAGATCCGGTGTGCCGCCTGTGCCGCCGCCGCTCTGACCGCTTATTGTAATGCTCTTACTGTACTGGTTATTGCTTTCATTGGATTCTGTAATCCTGTTAACATCATCTACCCAGGCGTTAACCGTATGGGTGCCTGAAGTAGCAGCCCATGAAGCCGTACCGCTTGGTCCGCCGGTTGCTGTCAAGGTTACAGATGCTCCTGCTGCTATAGAGGAAGTATTATTATCCGACCAGCTTACCTGTGTTCCATCAACGAAGAAGCTTACTCCGTTGATAACACCTGCTGTTGTAGCACCGGTTCCCTGATTCTTAACAATAGCAGAAAATACAACACCATCGCCGGCTGAAGGACTGGCAGGATTCCAACTGATATCTGTAACAATAAGATCCGGTGTACCTGAACCCGAACTTGCCGGTCCGTAGATTTCAAATTCAGCAACTTGTCCGCCTGTTGCTTTGGTATTGGCTGTGAATTGAAGTCTTATGTAACGGGCATTTACCTGACTAAAGTTAATAGTCACCGTATTGGAAGAAGAAGGGCTAAAGGTATACGCTGCCGATGCAACGGTAGTAGCATAGGTGGAATTATCATTGCTGGTTAAAACGCTTAAAGTCTGGGATCTTTCTTCCCATGAGGAATTCAGCTTTAATACGAGCTTGTAAACAGGCTGGCTGCTTCCTAAATCTGCTGTTAAAGTATTGGGATAGGAATTCGCCGCACCTTCCCAGTATGTATTTACATTGCTGTCATTGGCATTGGACGCCACATAGCTCTGAGTATAGCTACTAGCTGTCAGGGTCTTCCCCAGAGCAAGATTTGCGGTATCTGCAGCTTTGACTATGGTTTCAGGGGTGTAAATAAACACCTGGCAGATTACAAGTACTAACGCTGTTAGTACTGTTAATAATTTTCTTTTATTCTGTTTCATTGATACCCTCCACATCATGATTTTAATCCATAAGTAACGAATAAAGGTAACATTACTGTTCCGGATGCAGTAATATCTCCCCCTTGGGTCCCGCTTGCCCTGCAGGCTTAATGGATAACCATTATCAGCAGGAACCCGGCCCTTCACCTCCCCTTTGATTTATAAGAGCTCTTTTGGTTCCATAAAAGCAGTGATTTTAAGTTTAACGTTAAACCAATCACACCTTACTTCTACTTCGTATTCTTATTTTAACATGAAATTTTTGGATATGCAATATATATTTAGCATATATGTATATGGTTTTTAAATTAATGATAGTATTTTTGTACCATTTCCACGACTAATTGCCTGAACTAAGCAAATAGTCATGGTGATACCGCCTTTTATAGCGTTCTGACACTCTCACCCTCTATCAGCTTATAGGGTACATAGATGTTCTTTGAAATGGTATCATCCATCACCATTTCATGGAGCAATTTTGCACTCTGATACCCCATCTCATTGATGTCCTGTGATATGGTGGTCAACTTTGGTGTCACATAAGAGCATAGAGGAATTCCGTCATAACCAACTATGGAAAAGTCTTCGGGAATGGAATAACCGCAGTCTCTTACTGCCCGCATTACCCCCAATGCCATAATATCACTCAGGCAAAGGAATGCACTTACCTGGGTCTTTCCGTATTTTTTAAGATACTTGCTCACTTTTTGATAAGCGGTCTCTTCGCTGAAGTCACAATACATTACTCTGTTTTTCTGCAGTTCCAATTTATTTTCATGAAAGGTCTGATATACACTTGCTATACGTTCAATATTGACTGCCGCATTTTTTTTACCGGCTATCAGCATGATATCCCTGTGATTGCGGTCAAAAAGGTACTGTGTCAGCTCCTTGGCGGCTGAATAGTTGTCTATGGACACACAGCTCAGACTCTTGCCCTCCAGATGAATATCAATCAGTACACAGGGCATCCCCCCGCTTACCAGCTCATGGAAATAAGGGTCATTCGTCGTGATTCCGCTTAAAATAGTTCCTGATATATTATGTTCCATGCAGAATTTCGTATAAGGCTTCTGATTCTGGTTCTTAGAATCTGTGGCATATAAAGTAATTTCAAAGTTATTCTGAAGGGTATAGCGATAGATTCCCTGCAGCAGTAACAAAAAGAAATTATCCTTCCCGTCACTTTCCATTAACCCTGAAACAATAATCCCCATATTCGGTGCAACCTTCGCTGAAAGACTTCTTGCATTAACATTTGGCGTATATCCCAAAAGCCTCGCTGATTCCACAATCCGCTCCTTGGTCTCAGGACTGATGTCAGAGTATCCGTTAAATGCTCTGGATACTGTTCCAACCGATACACCTGCCGATTTTGCTACTTCCCTGATTGTTACATTCATATTTTACTCTTTCTCCCTCTCTCAAAAACGTTTTTGACACTAGATACTATAACACGAGGGAATACTTTGGTCAACCCATTTGTCATTTTAAGGCAGCTTGTTTATTGAATTATCCGGGACAGCTCCGAACATCTTTTCATATCATAACCGGTTTTTTTTAACTATAAGGCATCCACTAAGTGTACTATATAGATTGCAGCAGTTTCACCCGCTATGGTATCCGCAAGAAATCCCTGTTCCATGAGCTGATTTCCGGTAAGTTCCTGCACTGAACCGGTGTCGATATTTTCAATACGGTATTTGTGTCCGTTATTGTATCCCTTAAGCACCAGCTTTGGCTGATGTGCTATATTACTTGTATTATATAAGAAGAGATACCCCTTCTCCCGGTCTTTTATAAGAAAAGCAAAAATGCTGTCTGTTCGAAAGATATGGTAGAATTCACCCTTTCCAAGCAAAGGCCTGATATGAATTTTATAAAAATCCAGTTCCTCTTTTATCAGGCTTTTGCAGCTTTTAGAAAGCTTCGTCAAATCCCTTGACATACCAAGCTGGTGAAGCATGGCTGCTCGAATCGTATACTTAATACGGGATTCCTCTGTTTTATCATCTATTAAGAAACTTTCAAACACATGGGAACCATCCTCATACTCCAAAGTTTGCGACCAGGCCCAGTGCAGGATGTTTTCCGGCGGAAGGAACATGGATAAATGCCAGAAGCAGTTTAAACTGTGGGAACTGACATCCACGTCACTTATAAAAGCATTATGAGCTCTTTTCATAATTCCATAGTCAGTACGAAGCCCGCCTGAGGAACAATTTTCAATTACCAGATGGGGAAACTTCTCACTCAGCCGTTTAAGTACTCTGTAATAACCTTCGTAGTGTGCCTGCAATCCGTCATTCTTTTGATGTCCATGGTCTTCCCTGTTACAGCCAAGCTCCGGGTCCAGATTAAAATCCAGCTTCATATGGTCGCAGGCCGTTTCTTCAGCCAAAGAGGACATAGCTTGGAACAGCCATTCTTCGGCCTCTTTATTGCCAAGGCAAACATAGGGATTCTCGTAGGACTTACCATCCCTTAATGCTTCCCATTCCGAATGTTCCTTTCGCAGCTCTGAAAGAGCTCCCATTGCTTCCGGTTCCATCCAGATACCAAACTTCATGCCATCTTTGTGCACAGCATCGGAAAGGTAACGGATGCCATGGGGAAATCGTTCCCTATTGTAATGTGACCAGTCTCCCTGAAGTTTGCTCCAGGTAATATCCCTGTTGTTTCCAAACCACCCGGCGTCCAGAGTACACAGCTCAATCCCAAGTTCCGCTGCTGCCCTGGCATTGGAAAGAAAGACCTCTTCATTAATTTGGCTGTCCTCAAAGGTCCACCAGTGATTCCACTCTGTCCAAAGGCACCTGCTCTCTGAATTATGCTTAAGCCAGATATCTCTTCCAAACCGATGCATGTGATTTATCAGGCTATCCAGATTTCCATCCTCCGTCTGAGCTTTGATAACAGAGGGAGAATAAAATACTTCACCTGCCTTTAGTACTCTGGCAAACATCTCTTTTGTCTGCCCGGTAAGGATTCTGCCGTCCTCAGTAATCTTAAGATACCAGTTACCGGACCAGGCTATTGCCAGCAGCATAATGACACCGTCTTCACACTCTATGATACAGAACGGGTGATACTGATGGCTGGAGCGTCCTCTTGTATTCTCAATATAGAATTCCTTCTTATCTTGAAGTTCTGATTTCTTCTCTCTATATTCCTTGCCCCATCCGCTTTCATAGTAAGAAATCCTCACAGGATTTCTTTCCGGAGGAATCTCTATCTCGTATCCCAAGACAGTTACTTCCTTCTTATCACCGGCTAGAGTACTGGAGCAGTATTCTGTTACAGAATACTGCTCATAAAATTTTTTCTCTATGGTTTGATTATATGCTTTCAACTACGGTTGCTCCTTCACTTATGGACAGCTCTCTCTTACCAACTGTTACAGTGACATCTTTCCCCTTATTTCTGATCTTCATTTCATTTTTTGTTACGGTTATTACCAGAGGAGAATTTCTCCATACAATACGAAACTGCAGTTCCTCCCACTCTTTTGGAAGACTCGGATGAATCCTTAACCGGCCTCCGGCTACTCTGACTCCGCCAAAGCCCATTACTGCTGCCTGCCAGATACCTCCCACGGAAGCACTGTGAATTCCGGCATTGGAAGATTTCATCTCTGTGCCCAGGTCAATTCTGCAGGCACCTTCAAAAAAGCTGTAGGCTTGTGAATGAAGGCCCAGATCATTTGCTAAAACACTGTGTGTTGCTTTGCTTAAGGAAGAATCATGCAGTGTTCTTTCTTCATAATAGAGATAATTCTTTCTCTTGATTTCCTCGGAGAATAAATCATCCAGCAGGTATAAAAGAACAACCACATCTCCCTGCTTCAGCACCTGGAAGCTATTAATCTGCTCCATATTATAATCATTATAGATAGTACCTACTACAGAGGATTCCTTGTATTTGGTAAGGTCAATGGATTTCAAATCAAAGAATCCGTCAAATTGCGGTATAATTCCTGTTTTCTCATCGGGAAGAGGGCGGTATACCCTGGGCATGCGCTCTTCAAGCCTTTCCATAAGCTCTTTCAGATTAAGCTGTTCATGAAGTCTTGTGTAAACAGCGGGTTTTTCTGTTTTTAATTCACCGATTAACCGGGAAGCCAATTTCATATTGTGAAAAGCAAGATGGTTGGTATATGCATTATTGTCAACATGCTCCTTATATTCATCAGGACCAATCACATCCAAGATGCTAAAATAACCTTTTTCTTCATCCCATTCCAGCCTGCTGGCCCAGAATTTTGCGGTATCCAGAATAATTTCATAGCCGCAGCGCTCCATGAAGTCTTCATCTCCTGTAATGGTGTAATACTGCCATACACCATAAGCCACATCGGCTGTAATATGCTGCTCAATTAATCCGGTTAAGATCTTAAGAGTTTCTCCCGTTACCACATCGGCGGCACCCCAAAGAGGTGTTACTTCGCCGTCTTCAATCCAGGCAGATTCCCATGGATACATGGCACCTTCATATCCGTTTTCAATGGCTTTCTTTCTTGCTCCCTTAAGGCATTGATAGCGGTACTCAAGAAGTGTTCCGGCCGTCTCAGGCTGGGTAAGCATAAAATAGGGAAGTATAAAGATTTCCGTATCCCAGAAGGAATGTCCTTTATAGCCTTCACCGCTTAATGCCTTGGCTCCGATTCCGACTCTGTTGTCATCCTTTTTCACCATGATATTAAGATGATATATGGCAAAACGTATGGCTAACTGGTCAAATTCATTCTCGGAATTTATTTTTATATCCTGCTCCTTCCAGATCTGCTCCCATTTGCTTTCACTTTCTGAAAGCAGACTATCATAGCCCTTATCACATATATTCATCAATAACTGCTTTCCATGCAGCTTTATATCTTCTCTGGCCTCTTCTTCCTGCCATCCTGCGTACTTTAAGACTCTTGTGGTATGTACAGTGGATATCTTTTCAATACGTAAGGTACTTCCTTTTTTCACTTTTATGGTATAACGAATTCGAATGATACGGCGGTCGATGATAGGTAAAAGTGCTGCCTCCGCTGCTTTGTTATCCAGGAATACCTTATGTGCTGTATGCACAGCCGCCAGAACCTGGGACTGTGTGGTCTCAGAGACCATTTCCAGAAACCTGTTCTCATACATTCTTCTGGCACCTTCTGAAAAGTGCTGGGAGCCAGTATTGGTCATAGTCCCGTCTATTCCGCTTTCGATTTCAACCTCAATATCCTCTGTGACAGGTGTAATCTCAATTACATTGGCTATCACATGTTCATTCTCCATAGAAACCATACGTTTAAAAGAGAATCGGAACTCTTCCTTCCTCTCACTGGTCCAGTGAAAGTTTCTGGTGACCTCACCGTTCTTTAAATTCAGGGTTCTTTCATAATTCTTCACGGTCCCTTTATCCATGCCAAAGGGATGACCGCCTAAATTTATCATAAACTTCGTAACATCCGGAAAGTTTGGCAGCTCAGAAACTTCACCGTCATCGAATTTATTAAAGGTGCCTGTAATAAACATACCTCTTGTTTCTCCGACATACTGCTCTTCCAAAGCCGCTCTGAGTCCCATATATCCATTTCCCTGACAGAAGATGGATTCACATTTTCCCAAATATCTTGCATCAAAAGCAGATTCACTGACCAGCCAGTTTCGTAATTCTCCGCTTCCCTTTTTATAGTTCATTATTGACATTATTATCCTCCCTGCTGCCAGCAGCCCATGTCGGCATAATTTTACAAACATTAATTCCCTAGTTTGTAAGTATTACCTGATAATCTGCATTCTCCTTTATTATAAGCCTTGCACTTGAGGTATTTCTTATGTGGAAGGTCTTTTTTCCGTTATTATTTTCATAGGTTACATCCAGCTCTCCATCTAATACGCGGACTTTGCGGAGGGATGCTTTCTCCCACTTATCAGGCATAGAAGGATCAAAAACGATCACCTTCTCATACCCATGAGGCTGTATTCCGAAGAAGTAACTTACAACAGGAACAATTGCAGCATAAGCTGTCCATGCCTGAACAAAACAGCCATAGTCCGGTGACATCTCAGAGATCGACCCCGGTGTGCTTTTTGAAAAACTTGAGAACATCCTCTCAAGGAGTTCCAGCGCTCTATCACCATATCCGTATCTGGCCTGAGCTACCGCCATTACACCTGTGGAAATGGTCATAGTAGCATCCTGCTTTAAACCGTCCAGATACATTCCATAAGTCCCTATGAACTGTGGGGTGTGAAGTTTAGCAAGAGCTCTGTCTGCCTTATCCTTTGGTGCGATTCCGGTTTCCATGGGAGTATTGATAATCCAGTTGCGATTTAAAAGCCAGCCGCATTCTTCCTCGGTCTGGTTATCTCTTTCCTCCATTATTCTCTTGATATATTCCTTGGCCTCGGTATTTCTTGCTTCTTTTAACTGCCCTAAAATAATGTCCTTCTTTTTATTCACCGCAAGAGCAGAGGCATAGGCATCACAATACAAGCCCGCTTCTTCATCCCAAAGCTTTGTATTGATTGCTTCTTTTGTCTTTTCTGCCAGCTCTGTGAATTCCTTCGCTTCTTCTGTATCTCCCATCAGGTTACAGATATTAGCATAGTACTCATAAGCTTCCGCCGTATAAACAGCTGAATCAATCATCTCCATATTAAGACCGGCTATTTCAATGATACCGTATCCTGTAGGAAAGTAATCCTTATCATCATCCTGCTCTAACAGCCATTTGATGCTTCGTTTCACATAGTCATAAGCTTCTCGTAAGAATTCTTCATCCCCGGTCCATTCATAATACTTCCAGAGTGCTGATATAAAATGTGCTGTTTCCTGGGTATTGCCTAAATTCGGAGAACCGCCGTTGGTAATGATTTCATGGACGATTCTTCCATTTCCGTTTAGCTTTCTTGAATACTTTAAGAGCAGGCTTAAGGTATCCCTGCACAATTGAAAATCCCCCAGAGCCAGTATTCCCTGCAGCGTATAAAAGCTGTCACAGCCGAACCACCAGGGATATTCCGGTATTCCGGCGGCAATACCTCTTCCGTATTGGGAGGTATTTACGATAAGCCAATCACTGTTAATCTTTACCCAGTCGAAAATCATGTCAAAATCAGCATCAGCGGTCTGTAACTTGGCCTGTTCAGTGACTTTGCGGTAGTGCTCTATCTTCTCTTCCTCAAAGTCTTCCAAGCTTTGTATTCTCTGAAACTGTTCCAGGCATTCTTCCTTAGAGCTGTCTGACCCGGCAATAAAAAATTGCAGCGTTTTGCTTTCCCCGCCCTGCAATGTAAAGGAATAATCCAGAGCCAGACTTATGCCCTTTCCGCTTGTAATCTCCGGTCCAAAAAACTGTCCCACTCTGCTGTTATTTTCCTTAATACTGCTTCCGATCATTACATGCCAGGGATTATCAGAATCCTTTGCATGGTAAGCACGGGCCTCCGGAAGATATTCCATCTCATCAACAGCACCGTCATAAATACCGGATTCTTCTGAAAGCCACACCGGTGACAAATCCGTTCTTGCCAGAAAAGAAGCCGAAAGCTGTCTTTCGGTATTGCTTCTATTAAGGAATTCGTATGTAACAATAATTCCATTCAAATTCAAAGGAGCCAGCTGGGTTCTTTTTATCCTAACAGGTGTATGTCCTAATGAGTTGTCATAACAGAAGATATTCTTGTGGGGATAGTTCTCAAAGCTGTCTGAGAGAATATAACTGTCAACGGTAGTACTGGTATAATCCGTGAATTTCAGCCAGAAACCGTCTAAGAGTTTAATCGGATGAAGCCAAAGCCCTCCCATCTCCTTCTCCAGATGGTGTCCGAAATCCGGAAAATATCCGTCTATTGTACCAATTAGCTTAATTCTTTCATTTGAGCAAACATACATGGGTTTGGTGCTCTTTGTCTTTACGCTATACATAAACTTAACCATGCCTTTCTAAAAAATTACTAACCTTTCGTACCGGATGAGATAGAGATGCCGTCTATAATGTAATCCTGTGCAACAAAGAACAAAATCAGGATAGGAAGCATAACTACCAAAGTCGCAGCCATCAGCAGATTCCATTTGCTGGTATAGAGGCCCTTAAAGAAGGATAATCCCAGTGCCAGGGTAAATTTCTTACTGTCATACAAATAAATCAACGGGCCGTTAAAGTCATTCCAAACACCCATAAAGGTAAAGATACCAACCGCCGTAAGCACTGGCTTGCACATTGGCATAATTACTTTAGAAAATATTCTGAGAGAACTTGCGCCGTCAATTCTTGCTGCCTCATCAAAATCCTTTGGAATACCGGACATGAACTGCCTTAGCAGGAAGATATTAAATGCTCCGCCTCCGAAGAATGCGGGAATAACAAGGGGTTTGATGGTATTGACCCAGCCAAGCTGACGAAAAATCAGGAACTGGGGTATCATAGTTACCTGTCCGGGCAGCATCATAGTCGCCAATAATATTAAGAACCATGCACGTTTTCCCCTGAAGTTGAATCTGGAAAAACCATAAGCTACAATAGCAGAAGTGACAACGGTACCAATCAGATTGGGTATTAATATTTTCACCGTATTCCATAAATATGTGGTAAAGGCGATGGAGGTCAGCGCCCTTTTAAAGTTCCCGAACTCCGGTACGCTTGGGAAAAAGCTCTTTAAATATATTTCACTGTCCGGCTTTAAGGCCATACATACGGTCCAAACCAGCGGAACTATAATTAAGATAGCTCCCGCCAGCAAAAAGACCATGGCTAATCCGTGAAACAGTCTTAGATTTCTCATTCTTGCAGTTTTCATAATTACCTCTATTCTGCCGCCTTCAGCGGCACTAAATCGAAGGAAAGATTCCACTTAGATTTTATCCAGGCAATGCTGTTTTCTTTCACTTCTATATTTTGTCATCGTTCTGATAGTAAACCCAAAAACTGGAACTCTTAATTACTATCAATGTAAATATCATAATAATTGCAAACATAATCCATGCCATTGCCGAAGCATAGCCCATCTCATAATCTTTATAAGCTTTCATATACAGATAGAGATTATAAAACAGTGTGGATTTTAGCGGTCCGCCCTCTGTCATAACATAAGCCTGGGTAAAATATTGGAAAGAACCAATTATTGCCATGACTACGTTAAAGAAAATAGTGGGTGAAATCATAGGGATCGTAATACGCAAGAAAATCTGGTAGCTTTTGGCACCATCAATCTTTGCCGCTTCCTTCAATTCTTCGTTCACGCCCTGGAGTCCGGATAAATAGATAATCATCGTATTACCGATTCCCCATACTCCCATGATGATAAGGGCATATAAAGAAGTCTTGGGATTATTCAGCCATGCAGGTCCCTGTATGCCAAATATTCTTAATGCCTGGTTTAAAAGTCCGGATTCTCCGAATAACTGCGCCCATATCATAGTAGAGGCAATAACAGGGATAATAGAAGGCAGGAAATATATCAAACGATAGGTTTTCATAAACTTTATGTTCATATTTAACACCAGCGCCACAGCCAGTGAAATTATCTGGTAGAAGGGTATGGATATCAGACAAAACTTAAAAGTAACCACCAAAGATTTTATAAAATCTTTGTCATGCATTAAATTCTTATAATTGTCAAAGCCAACAAATTCAACGGTCTTCAAGCCCGTTACAATATCCCATTTACATAAGGATAGTACCAATGAAAACAACATGGGAATCAGGGTAAAAAGGAAAAATCCCAATATCCATGGCATTACATACAGATAGCCCTGTCTATTTTCCCGTTTCTGTGAAGCACTTGCTCTCTTTCTCATTTCCTTTTTCATCGCAACCTCTTTTCCTGAAAGAAGTGCCAGGATTTTTCTTAAAGCCTTCATAAGTTTTCAAGAAAAACTCCTGACACCTGAGTCCTGTTATTATTTATTTATGCTGTCTAATTCTTCGTTTAAGATATCCTGTGTCTTACCATCCTTGAATACGATACGGTCAAAGGTATTGGATAAGCTTTCATTGATTTTACTTCCTAAAGCTCCTCTTAGACCAACCGGCTGAACACCGTAGTCAAGAGTTTTTAATAATGCTTTCTGGTCATCGGTAAAGGTTGCTGCTAAGCTTTCCATCTGAGTCTTTGAAGTAGGTAATACGGCATCATTCTTTGTTCTCAATTCGGATGCCTTTTCACCGGTCAATAATTTTAATACTTCCCAGGCAGCTTCCGGATTCTTGCAGCGGGAACCAAGGGTATAACCGGATGCGCAAATATAGGATGTGTGATTTCCGGGAATTAATGCTGTACCATAGTTGGTTCCGGCATCATTTAAAGAAGCTTTGACCCAGCCGCCGGAAATGAACATAGCAAGCTTTCCGCTGATCATCATAGAGGTTCCGTCACCATATGTATCAGTATCTGCTGTTGTGGGTGACACTCTGTTATCGCCATCTGCCATACCGAAATACCAGTCAAGGGCTTTTGCCATCTCAGGACTGTTAAAGTAACCGTCTGCTGTCGTTCCGTCGGGACTTAAGTAGGATAATCCCTTTGACTCTAAGTAGCAGGATACTGCATATGCCCAAGACTGAGCCTGGAAACCAAAGGTTTTGAAAGTACCGTCATCATTCTTTGTTGTCAGTTTCTGAGCTGCTGCATATAAATCATCCCAGGTCCAGTTTTCATTGGGATATTCAATCTTGGCGGCATCGAACATATCCTTGTTGTACCACAGACACATAGGATTATAATCTTTAATTAAGTAGTACTGTCCGTCATTGATGTTACCCATGTTGTAAATGGAGTCTGTCATGTTGTTTGTAAAGGTACTGTCTGATTTGATTAAGTCATCTAAATTGCTGGCAAGACCTTTATCGACCCATTTGTAGAAATCACCTTCACCGGAAAGGAAGATATCATAGCCTTCGCCGGAAGAGAAGGAAGTTGTAAGACGATCACCGTAACCATCGCCAGGTACTACATCCAGTTTTACTTCTATATTCTTGTCATTTGTCTTGTTGAATTCATCAATAAGCTTGGTCTCTACATCATTCTCTGTTACTTCACCCCATTTGGTAACTGTGATTGTAATCTTATCACCTGTGCTTTTGGTCCCGCCTTCATCGGAATCAGTTGCTGCTTTGGTAGGCTCGCTTGTTGCAGCATTATTTGCTGTGTTTTCTTTGTCAGTCTTACTGCATCCTGCAAGAGACACTGCCGTTAACGTGAGACACATTGCAATAGCTAATAATTTTTTTCTCATAATAAACCTCCACCTTAAATATTTTTGATTCAAAAACGTTTTCGTAAGTACACTATAACATTCGAAAACGTTTTTGTCAACTCATTCTTATATATTTTACATAATTTCTTTTGTTCATTGCCGAAAGCTTACAGCAATATGACTTATTAAAGTCTTCTTTCTTATTAAAAAGCTGAAAAGATGTCTAAAAAAATATAACTGTATAGTATTCTTCTAAATTGGTTGACAAAGCACTTCAGTAACCTTAGAATTGTCCTTACGGGGCATTGTAGCACTGTACCGTATTGCTGTAAAAAATACCTGAAAGAACTATTTCCACTTTTGATTTGAGTACGCGGCAGGTTGTTCACAACCTGAAAGCGCATCACATGAGGATTCCAATGAATAAACAACATAAATACCGCCAGGCTTTCCTGGCCGCTTTCCCACATACTATTCCAATACTGACCGGCTTTGCTTTCCTTGGGTTTGCCTATGGGTTCCTCATGAGCTCCAATGGCTATGGACCTGTTTGGTCTTTTTTGATGAGTTCTATCGCTTTCTGCGGCAGTATGCAATTTGTCGCCGTCACTCTTCTCACAAGTCCATTTGCCCCGCTTCAGGCATTCTATATGGCACTTATGGTCAACGCAAGGCATTTATTTTATGGATTATCCATGTTAGAAAAATATAAAGGTATCGGGAAAGTAAAACCATTCCTGATATATGTCTTATGTGACGAAACCTTTTCCATTGTAAACAGCAAAGAAGCACCCGAGGGTGTTGACAGGGGTGCCTTCTTCTTCTTTGTATCTTTCCTGGACTATTTTTACTGGGTAACCGCATCCACAATGGGCGGACTGCTTGGAAGTGTCATTCAGTTCAACACCAAGGGACTGGACTTTGTGCTGACAGCTCTTTTTGTCGTAATCTTTCTGGAGCAATGGCTTGAAGGCAGGAACCATTTCTCTGCCGTTACCGGTATCCTTTGTTCCGTAATAAGCTTACTGCTCTTTGGCACTAAGAATTTTATTATACCTGCCATGCTATTCATACTGTCCGTCCTGACCTTATACCGAAAATTCTATAAAGGAGAACCTTCCTCATGTACTTAACACCCATTCAGACGCTGATTATCATAGCAGTAATTGCTCTTGGAACTATGCTCACCAGATTCCTTCCCTTTCTTCTATTCCCGGAGAAAAAGACTCCTCCTGTCTACATAAACTATCTCGGCAAAGTACTTCCAAGTGCCATTATCGGACTTTTGGTGGTTTATTGCATGAAGAGTATCTCCTTTACCTCCTCCCCCTATGGAATCCCGGAAGCCGTTGCAGTATTATCCATCCTCTTACTGCATCTCTGGAAAAGAAATACCCTGCTGAGTATAGCAGGGGGGACGATTGTTTATATGCTTCTGGTACAGTATGTTTTCTCATAGTATGGATGTCAAAGGTCAGTTTTTCTCAGTGGGACGGCAATTTGCACAAAGCAGAAAGACTCATGCGCTGGTTCCAAGGCGCACTCGTTCTTTCTGCTTTGTGCAAATTGCCTGTAACTATAATTAAACAGGGCTTTTGACGCTTATACATATTATGATTACCTCGACATATGACTTGATTTCATACATACACAAGCAATTGTAGAAAAACACAAGTATGAATGCGGCTGTGGAAATGTATTAGAAGACCTTTTCTCAGAATGTTTTGTGAAATCTGCCGTCCCATTGTGAAAGACTGACCTTTTGTCGGCCTAATCATATTATAATAATAAGATCTTCAAAGGCATCTGCTTACTGTTCTCAGGGCGTTCTGAACGACACAATGAGTTTTCAGATACGCCTGGCTTTCAGGTAAGGAGAATCTTCATCATTTTCTCTGCGGCGGAAGACAATGGATGCGAATGAAGGGTGACTGCACAGATATGCCTCTCTTTCAGAGGCTCTATAACATCAATGAGGTCCACTGTTCCTTCCCTTATTGCTGCGGCGGCGAAGTTATAGGGAACAAAGCCGATTCCAAGGCCATAGGCGGCGGCCGGTACAACCAAATCCGTAGAAGCCAGTTCGATGTCCGGAACCAGTCCTTCTCCCTGAGATAAAAACAACTCCTCCAGATATTGTCTGCTGATAGTTCCCTTCTCCAAACAGATAAAGGGATAGCGGACCAGCTCTTTTAAAGGTACTTCTCCCTTGCAAAGGGGATGTCCTTTCTTGGCAATAAATACATCCCGAAAAGCTTTTAGTTTATAGATATTCAAGTCTTCCTCTTCTATGGGAGATATAATGACTGCCATATCAATACTGCCGCTTCGAAGCTTTTCAATGGCAGAGGGGGTGGAACAGTTGGAGATTTTAAGCCGGATGTTGGGATACCAGCTCTTATATTTCTCCAGATACGACAGCAGAAAATGCTGCATTGTCATCTCACTTGCCCCTATGTGGAGAATTCCTTCCTGCAGTTCTCTTCGATTCATCAGCTCTTCTTCTGCAAGGTCAATATGTCTATAGGCTTTCGCTACATGCTCGTACAAAATCTCTGCTTCCGGTGTTAACACCACTCCCTTTTTAGAACGGATAAATAGTGTCATTCCAAGCTCTTTCTCCAGATTCTGAATGTATTTGCTCACTGTCGGCTGAGACAGATACAGCTCTTTGGCTGCCGCGGTTATGCTTCTGTTCTTTGCCACAAAATAAAAAATCTTATAGTGCTCCAGATTAATCTTCATAATTTATTTCATCCATTCACTTTTTCTATGGATAACTCTCCATTTTACTATTTTACAAATGATTTTAAGAATACTATAATAAAAAGCGTGTGAAGAAACAAGACATAATCGAATTATAAATTTGATTTTACAGAACACCTATGGAAAATACAATGTATTTTCCGCGTAAATTTGTGCCTGCGATAAAGGGCAGGTACCGGAAAGGCATATTTAAAAATATGATCAAAGATCTGACCAAAGGAAGTCCCAGTAAAGTTCTGATTCAATTCTCCATCCCCATGTTTATCAGTGTTATATTCCAGCAGATGTATAGTCTCTCCGATAGTGTAATAGCCGGCAAGTTCGCAGGTGAAGATGCCCTGGCTGCCGTTGGTGCTTCTTATCCTATCACCATGATATTTATGGCTATCGCCTTTGGCTGCAATATCGGCTGTTCCGTTATTATATCCCAGCTGTTCGGCAGGAAAGAACATGCAAAATGTAAAACTGCCATTTCCACTACACTTATTACAACTCTGGTGCTATCCGTTATTTTAACTGTGGTAGGGCTGCTAATCGCCGATCCCATGATGAGAATGATTCAGACCCCGGCAGATATCTTCGCGGACAGCTCTCTCTTCTTTAAGATATATATAGGAGGCTTCGCATTCCTTTTCTTATATAATGTAGCAACGGGTATCTTTACTTCTCTGGGAGACTCCAATACACCACTGTACTTTCTGATAGGTTCTTCTTTAGGAAATATCGGCTTATGCCTGCTGTTTGTAGGATATTTTCATCTTGGCGTGGCCGGAGTTGCCTGGGCAACCTTTATTGCACAGGGCATTGCCTGTATTCTCTCCTTAATTACCCTTGTATTCCGGTTAAAACAACTAAAAACAGAAAGCTATTCCTACTTTTCCGCTCCTGTATTATGGCAGATTGCCAGAGTAGCCGTACCAAGTATATTACAGCAAAGCTTTGTATCCGTGGGAAATATATTTGTGCAAAATCTTATCAACGGCTATGGTACACCTGTTATAGCCGGCTTTTCTGCCGCCATTAAGCTCAATACCTTTGCCATTACTTCTCTATCGACCCTTGCCAACGGAATGTCCAGCTTTACTGCCCAAAATGTGGGTGCAAGAGATTACAGCAGAATAAAAAAGGGCTTTCACAGTGGTATCGGCATGGTACTTACCATCTGTCTGCCCTTTGTAATATTTTATACATTTTTCGGAAGCCAGCTTATAAACTTTTTTAAGGTTGACAGTTCCTTAGGTCTTGCCACCGGTATTCATTTTCTTCAAATAGCTTCTCCCTTTTACTTTATCATCTCTGTTAAGCTATTAGCTGACGGAGTATTAAGGGGTGCCGGTTCTATGGGGCAGTTTATGGCAGCTACCTTAACTGACTTAGTATTAAGAGTTGTACTTTCCTATATTCTCTCTCCTATTTTCGGAACCAACGGAATATGGGCTTCCTGGCCAATAGGCTGGATTGCCGCTACTATTCTTTCCATGACATTCTACTTCTCCGGGAAATGGAAGGAGACCGATGTTTTAAGGGATTAACTCCCTTAAAACTCCCTCCCCTCATATAAGCGTACAGAGACTGCTGCCGATAACAGGAATAGCAGAATAGAAACAACTACTACGAACCACAGATTATCCGATATACCGTGTAATATCTCCATGCTTAAAGTAACCTTACTATACACGAAGATTCCCACTCCTCCTGCCAGGCCTCCTGTTAATATAACAAACCACAATCTTGCCTTTTCCACACCCAAATGGAAGACTATGGGCAGGCTAAAGCTAGGATAAATTAATCCTGCAACAAATGTCAGGATAATAGTTTCCCATTGAAATAAATCTCCTGTTCTGTCTAAAATGAGATTATATGTGAATCCACTTATAATATAGATCACTCCCAGTGCAAGAAGGCCTAACCCTACTAAAAGATAACGGCTAAGTACAATATCTCTTTTTTTATAAGGCATGGCAACCGCCAGATAATCCCATTTATTCCGTTCATCTATTCCCATTAATGTCAAAGGCAGCATAGCAATGAATAGAGACGCAAAAACTCCGAAAGACCCGCTTCCACCTACAGATAAAATTGTATAAAGTACAATGCAAAAAAGCATCATTCTTCCCTGCTTTAATAATACATACCAATCCTTTAACAACAAGCCTTTCATTACGCAACACCCTCCTTAGCCATTAATAAGATGATATCTTCAATTCCCGCCTTATCCATAGGATATTCTTTAAAATCCCTGCTTTTCTTTATTAATACATCGGCGCCATAGGCAGAAAGCCTTTTTCCCAGAACCTTTTCTGCCGGAATATTTTTAAGATTTTCTTTACTGCAATGAAGGATGGCATACTCCTCCAATAACCGGTCCTTTTCCTCACTAAAGAGCAGTTTCCCTCTGTGCAGAAAGGTAATATAGTCACAAAGTTTTTCTAAGTCCGATACAATATGGGAAGAAATAAGAATGGTATGTTCCTCGTCCCTTGTGTATTCATAGAATAATTCCAATATTTCTTCTCTTGCCATTGGGTCCAGTCCGCTGGTGGCTTCATCCAGTATTAACAGCTTCGCCTTATGGGACATAGCCGCAGCTATGGAGAGCTTCATCTTCATTCCCCTGGAGAATTCTTTAAAGGCTTTTTTCTCCGGAATATTAAAGTGTTTTAAATAAGTAAAAAAACTATCCTCTTCCCAATTCTTATAACTGTATTTTAGAAAGTTATTAATCTGCCGGCCTGTCAGGTATTCGGGATAATATGCTTCATCCAGCACAATACCAATATCCTCTTTGGTTTCTTTAAAATCAACGCTGTTATCTCTTCCAAAGACTGAAATCTCTCCGTTATCCCGCTTAATGGTATTCATAATCAGCTTAATGGTCGTACTCTTTCCGGCACCATTCTCACCGATAAGCCCCATAATACACCCTTGAGGAAGATTAAAACTGATGTTATTCAGACTAAAGTCCTTATAAGATTTATTAAGATTCTTTACTTCCAAAGCATTCATATTGTTTTCCTTTCTATCCTTTTGCTTTT
>JAEXGM010000055.1 GCA_023450835.1 Bacillota bacterium
GGGCATAAGGCGAGGCTGAGGGGACGGACGATGACCGGAAGGTTTGCTTTGGGGTTTGGTTGCTCGAGGTCCTAATTCCGCTAAAGCAGCAGGAAATGTAATTGACAGTCAAACCTATGCCAAACTCGTTGCAGCCGTTATGGCTGCGGAAGTTTTTGTGCTCAGACAATGGCGCCGGTTTGACTAATTACATTTTCTGCTGCTTAAGTGTCATATAGGACCTCTCGAGACCAAACCCCAAAGCAAACCTTCCGGTCATCTGTTTATCTCTCATACTTGGTTCATGGATTTGCTGGTATTATAGAAGGGGGGAATCAGGAAGTTAGTATGTGTGTTTACACTTATATTTTTAAGTCATTAAACCAAAAAGGCCAATAAAGCTAGTAAAGCCAGTGATATTGTTACACTGCTAAGCAGAGTTAAAGCTATTTAAAAGGTGAATGGGTAGGGCTGAGGTGTGACGGTGGGGCCGTATACCTCTAATTTATCATCTTTTCCTTCTTCCGGAGCAAAACGGATTCGGTCGATACAGATATTTCTCGGTTGGACGGCTTCGGTGTTATGGTGTGTATGGTATACGATGAAGAGATCTTCGTTGTCAGGAGCTTTCACCAGGCAGTGGTGTCCGGGGCCATGAGCCAGGTAATGGTGGGAGAAGATAGGATTACCCTCGTATTTTACAAAAGGGCCAAGGGGGCTGTCGGAAATAGCATAGCCGACAGCGTATCCTTTGCTTTCAAAATGACTGCCGGAATAGGTCAGATAGTATTTTCCCTTGTGCTTTAGGACATAAGGAGCTTCGGCTACCGGGGCTTGCTGCTGTTCCCAGTCATCCGTGGCTTTTATGACCAGGGTTTCCGTTGAAAGAATAGGAGTTACGCAGTCTGGTTCCATCTTCATGGCATAAAGTGCGTAGGTCTTTCCTTCCCTCCAGGATACGTAGTAAATGTAAAGGGAACCGTCATCATCCAGGAAGAAATGGCCGTCAATGCTTTTATCAAACAGGTAATCAGATTCCGGAATAAACGGCCCCAGAGGGGAAGTACTGACAGCGATTCCAAGGTGTTCGTCAATAGAAGCTATCAGATAAAATTTGCCGTCTTTTTCAATAATTCCGGGAGCCCAATACCATCGTTTCAGGCCCCAGGCTTCCTCCATAATCCTGCCGCTATATTCCCAGTTTATTAAATCTTTTGATTGGTAAGCTTCGAAACCTGCGGGCAGGAAGGATGAGGTTGCATACAGGTAGTAGGTTCCCTGATAGTATAGGATATCGGGGTCTGCATAACCGTTTAATACCGGATTCTGATACATGGGAAGCTGTGATAAGGAGGGCTCGGAGGGAAGAGGAGTAATAGGAAGATATTCACCTTGTAAATCCTCCTTTTCCTGTTGAGGAGTTTCCGTTTGTTTTATAGCAGTTACCGCTGCCGCAAGATTGCCCGGTGCAGCCGGCAGAGGGAATTCGAATAGGGGCCAGGGAGAAAAAGCGGAAGTTTTCAGAGAAGTATCCTCAAGAAAACCGGTGAATATATCCTTCTGCTTCTTGATGGTAATCCGGTATGAATGGTCCGGTACCAGCAAACCTGTTTTTCTTCTTTGCAGTGTACGGGGTTCTTCCGCTTTTTCCGATAGTAAGAGAAGTTCAGTATAACCCTCTGCTGTTAGCCGGAAGAGATAACCCGATGCACCGGGTGCGGCAGAATCTGCCAGGAAGAGAATACCCCACCAATCTTCTGATGCAGGAACTTTTCCTTCTGCCTGAAGTGCGAAGTTGATTTCCTGAATACTTTGTTCCTTTAAAACTTTCCAGTTCATAAACAGTCCTCCTGATTCCTGTTGTACGGTTATTTTCCAGGTATAATAGCGATATTGTGGCGGTATTGATTATTGATTGCCTTTATCTTTTCGGGAGCGCACTTGGGCTCTCTTCCATAGGTAAGGAGACCGTTGGTTTCCTGTTCTACATCGGATAGCTGGGTATAACAAAATCCATATATATAATCAGACTGGATGATATTATCAATAACAAAGCCATACTGCTGTAAGAAATCTTCCTCGTTGTCCGCATTGGAATAACCCCAGCTTCCTTGTTCGGAATTGTTATAATGAATTCCGCCGCATTCGGTTATAAGAATAGGCTGGCCCTCGTATTTGTAGGGAGGGGCGAAGATATTTCTCCCGGCAGAGTAAGGAGAGAGCAATACGGAAAGGTCTGAAGCAAAGCGCTTAAAGGTATCCTGTTTGCCGGGCTCTCTTGGTGTTCCGTGGGAATAGTTATGTATGGCGCAGATATCTGTTTTGGTCTGTTCCCAGCCGTCATTGTTTACTACCAGTCTTGCAGGGTCCAAGGCCTTAAGCATATGATACAGGGAAACGGTGTAATCCTGCTGAAGGGTATTACGGCCGATATCGGGTACTGCCCAGCTTTCGTTAAAGGGCACCCAGGCAACGATGGAAGGATGGTTGTAATCTCTTTCCACCACCTCCATCCATTCTTTAATATAGCGCATTACGGAATTGTCTGTAAAAAGGCAGGCAGCAGCAACTTCTTCCCATACCAGATAACCTAATTTATCTGCCCAGTATAAGAACCTGGGATCTTCTGTTTTCTGATGTTTTCTGCAGCCGTTAAAGCCCATTTCTTTCATAATATTAATATCATATTGAAAGGCCTCATCCTTTGGAGCAGTCAGAATACCTTCAGGCCAGTAACCCTGGTCGAGAACCAGCTTGAGATAGTAGGGATGGTTATTTAAGTACACCATTCCGTTTTCAATATGTATCTTACGCATACCGAAATAACTGTCAGCGGAGTCATGAATGCCGATATCGGATTTTAAGGTTAAGCGGATGTCGTAAAGGGCAGGGTTTTCCGGTGTCCAGGAGCGGCTGGCACTATGGTTATTGCTGTGAAAGATCTTATCCCCGGGCAGATGGATGCTTCTTTTGAATACGGTACTGCTGTTGACGAAATAGGAATCCTTGCAGATCAGTTCTTCTCCGAAGGAAATGGTAACCTCCAGGGACATATTGGGAACAAGCTTACTGAAAGTACATTCAAGGTCCAATGCATCGTGGTCAAAATCAGGAGTCATCTTAAGCCTGGTTATATTTACAGGGTCAACAGGTTCCAGCCATACAGTCTGCCAGATGCCGGAGGTCCTGGTATACCAGATGCCGGCGCTTTTTTCCTCCCAGAACTGCTTTCCTCTTGGGATGGTCTCGTCGGTGGCAGGGTCCTCTGCGAACACAGAAAGGCTGTGCCCGGTAGCGGATTTCTTAAGACAATTGGTTATGTCAAAAGAAAAGGCAGAACTGCCTCCTTCATGTTCGCCGCAAAAAGTCTCATCGATATAAACTTTGCAGCGGTAATCCACCGCACCAAAGTGCAGCAATATATTCTTTCCTTCCCATTCTGACGGCAGGGTAAAAGTGCGCTTATAAAAACATTTGTTGTGGATGGAAGTATCCTTAATTCCGCTAAGCTCACTTTCAAAGCAGAAGGGAACCTCTATTTGTCCGGATAAGGAATGGGTATCTTTCTCCCAATGACAGCTTTCGGCTTCGCTTCTGTCATCAAAATCAAAATCCCAGGTTCCGTTTAAGCATTGCCATTCTTCCCGGACAAATTGGGGACGTGGGTATTCGGTACGCAGCATAAATAAAAACCTCCTAAGGTATAAATGATTGTCAATTAATTCTGTCTTAAGAGCATGATTTCCGACAGAGAAAGGTTCTCGGTGGGATTCTTTGGAGTAAGTATCAACTGAATCTTTTTGACGGTTTGTTCCTGAAAGCTTAAGATAGCGGCACGCTCATCCGTATTATCAGGCATGGTATATTCTTCTGTCATATAACGGTCATCAAGGATCGCTTTGACACTCTGAAAGTCCTGGCTTTTTGTAACCCCTCTATAGACAAGAATGTCGGATAGCTTAACCGGTTCCTTAAATTCCAGAGTGATAGCTGCATCTTCTCCGGTCACCGGTACGGTGCTGTCGTACGCGGAGTTCTTTTGAAGAAGGGTGAAGATACCGTCTGTCAGCAGGCCGGGAACGTTTACATTGGAGCTGATCTCAGCTTCCTTTGCAAGGTTGGTATAGGAACCGTCCGAAGGGATGGGCAGATAGCAAAGGGTGGGTCCGTTGACATATAGCTCACCATTATCCGTAAAGAGCACTCTGTCGATATTTAACTTGCGATTGCCTCCGCCGGTCTTTGGGTCGGTATGAGTATGATATGCCATCCAAATCTCTGTGCCATCGGGAGAAACGGTAAAGCTGTGGTGGCCCGGACCTGATATGGTTGTGGAGGTGCCGGAAGTCAGTATTGGATTTTTTTCTGATTTTTCAAAAGGACCCATAGGAGAAGAACTGGTGGCATAGCCGACGGAGTAGGACGAACTGGCATAACAGTTGGCCGAATAGGAGAGATAATAGGTATTGTTATGCTTAATAACTTCTGGTCCTTCGTTCCATAAGGGATTTACGGAAGCTTTTTCCCATTTTTGAGCAGGAGTAATCAGAAGTTCGGGCTCTCCTTTTAAGGAAAGCATATCATCATTTAAGGCAACTCCATAGATTTCGCTCTTGTTAATACCGCCAATGTCGTTCTCGGAACAGTCTCTGGAGAAATAGAGATACTTTGAACCGTCGTCATCTATCAATACATTGGCATCAATAGCGGCATAGCCGAAATCAAAAAGGGGCTCGTTCTTAACGTCTTCAAAGGGGCCGTCCGGTTTATCGGAGAGAGCTATGCCAATACGAAGACTTCCTCCGGTACTTCTTGCAGAATAATACATGTAGTATTTATTGTTATATTCTACCACTTCGGGAGCCCAAAAGCTATCGACGCACCAGGCATCAGATTTTTTGATATAGCACATTTTTTTGCCGGACCAATTGACAAGGTCTTTGGATTTCCAGCAATAATATCCGTTTGTTGCGGAAGTACAGTATAAATAATATGTATTATCGGAAGCTTTTAAGATAAAAGGATCGCCGATTTGGGTAATTCCCAGATCGTTTTTAAAAAAATGATTATCTGTTTCCCGGATAAGCTCCAGTGTAGTGTAAGATTTCATATGATTGCATCCTCCCAATAAAAAGGTTATAGCACAAAGAGCCAGAAAGCGGACAGGCTTCCTGCGTAGTTTTTTCATATTGCAGTACTTACCTCATTTCTACGCTGCTGTTTGCCACTGATTTGTGGTTGCAGCGCAGACACAAACCAGTTTTCTTTGGCGATTTTCAACAAGCTCCAACAGAATTGTAGGATTATCTTATGAGAAAGACGTAAATTACAACAAAAAAACTGTAATAAAGTAAATACAGTATTTTCTGTGGAGCTTGTTAAATATAAAACTACAATAAAATCAACTATATTACTATACAAAATATATCCAAATAAATCTATTGTTAATTGTGCAAAATTACTTTATTGAGTTAAAAGACATGAAAACACGGAAAAATAATTTGGATAATTAAGAAAAAATCAATAAAATAAATATAACATAAAAATTGTAATAAATGCATTGACTATATGAAATGAGAGTGCTATATTAAAAATATGAGAGACGTTAAATTACATGAATAATGTAATAATCAAGAAAGGAGGAGTTTATTTGAAGATCAAGAAGAAAAGGATTGCTCTTGACTTTGATAACAAAGAAAAAATTGTACTGGTGGGAAAGGCACTCTCTTCTGATATAAGACTTGATATCTTACAGCTTTTAATAGGCAAGTCAGTAAATATCAGTGAAATTGCAAGTACTTTTCAGATTCCACTGTCATCCGCGGCATTACATGTCAAGGTATTGGAAGAAGCCGGTATGATAACGGCAACAGAGCAGCCGGGAGTGAGAGGGGCACAGAAGGTATGCGGAATCGCCTTCGAAGATATTTACTTTAATGCTTTCCGCCATAAGACGAACAGGGACAATATTAAGGTATATCACTTTCCCATGGGAATCGGTAATTACTATAACTGCATGGTCAATGAGAATTGCGGCATTATCAGTGAACGATCTTACCTTGGGGTGGAAGACTCTCCCTATGGCTTTTATGCACAGAACCGGCATGAAGCACAGCTCATCTGGTTTATGTCAGGATATCTGGAGTACCGCTTTCCGAACTATATGTTGAAGAAGAGCAAGGTAAAAGAATTATCCTTTTCTTTTGAAGTCTGCTCGGAAGCACCGGGATATCAGAATGACTGGCCTTCCGATATAACCGTGTGGGTTAATGAGAGGGAGATTGCGACGATTTATTCCAAAGGAGATTTTGGAGGCAGGAGAGGGCATTTAAATCCGGAATGGTGGAGTGATACCATGACACAATACGGAATGTTAAAGAATGTTACGATTAATGGGCAGGGCTGTTTTGAAGATCTGTTAAAAACGTCTGACGAAACCATAGATACCCTTGGTATCTGCGATGACTTTTTTATTAGTTTTAAAATTGGTGTAAAGCCCGATGCTAAAAATCTTGGGGGAATGAATTTGTTCGGAGAAAAGTTCGGGGATTTTGCCCAGGGAATCGTCATGAGCGTCCAGATGGACAGCAGTGAAGACGATGAAGAGGAACCCAGGGCGGAAGAAGATTTTAACGAAGAGTAAGTTCATTGAAAATCAGAGGAGGTAATTTTATTATGAAGGTAAGGCATAAGAAACTGCTTAGCTGTCTATTAGTTGTTATATTCCTATTTACAATGCTTTCAGGGTGCAGCAGTAAAAATACTGCCGTAAATAAAAATACAGGCAATAATTCCGGTGCCCAGGCAACAAAAGAGGCAGAACCTACGGCTACAGCCCAGGCTAATGCTCTCGCAGCCGGCATTGCCGGAAATACCGCTCCCACCGACGAAGAAAAGTCCATGGTAAATGATACTTTGGAAGACAGTTATCTGGGAGACGTTTTTGATACAAAGATACCGAATGATTATTCGGCCTATCCGATGGATGCAACGCTGGATGTTTGGATGCCCTCCAATTCCATCCTGGCTTCCGTATGTGATGACCTGAATAACCAGAAGGCATTTGCCCAGGTAGAGAAATTAACGGGTATTAAGATTAACTTCATCGTACCGCCTCTTGGGGAAGAGACAACGAATTTTAATCTTATGATAGCATCCGGAGAGCTTCCTGACATTATTGTAGATGCAGGAAGATATACAGGCGGTATTGCGGCGGGTGTTGCCGACGGTGCTTATATGAAATTGAATGATATCATTGAAAAAGACATGCCTAACTACAATGACTGGCGTAATTCCGATGAGGAAAGACGTGTTACTTCCGTTCTGGATGATGGTACCATTGGTGCCGTATACGGCCTTGCACCTTATAATGAATGGTGCTGGTTTGGTATGTTAATCAAACAGGAGGCCTTAGACAAGACAGGACTTGCAGTGCCTGAAACAATTGACGAGTGGCATGATTTCCTGTTAGCTTGTAAAAAAGCAGGCTATGATCAGCCTTTGAACTATGGTTCTACATATGGACAGATTTTTACCGGTATTTTAAACGGAGCTTATAATGTTTGGGATTGGATGTATGTTGGCAAGGATGGCAAGGCAGCCTGGGGACCTGCCGCAGACGGAGCCAAAGATTATCTGACTATGATGCAGCAGTGGAATAAAGAAGGTCTCTTTAATAAAGACTGGGCTACCGCAGACTTTAATCAGAGAATGGCAGAAGCAGCTTCTTCCGACTGCGCGGTTATGATGGATTCACCGGATACGATGTGGGGATACTGGAAACAGGATAACAACATCGATTTCGTAGGAGCCTTAAATCCTGTATTAAACAAAGGAGATAAGCCTCAGCAGACCTATAAGAACTTTAAATCTACCGGTACTATTGCAGCTATCACTACTCAGTGCGACAACCTAGAAGCCGCCGCTGCCTTTCTTGATTTTGCATTCACGAAGAAGGGCTGGGAAATCTACAATTATGGTTCCTACGGAGATGTTCATTTAGTGAATGATAAGGGACTGCCTTATTTTCCGGAGGACGGCCTTATGTATAATGATCCGGACGGACAGCCGTTGTCCAACTTAATCTGGAAATACCGTGTACACTCCTTTGCCAATATCCGTGATGAGCACAACTCCAATCCTCTTATTACTGCAAAAGGAAGTTATTCCGGCAAGATTCGTGAATATTGGACTTCCAATACCGATGATTCCGTAACCATGCCTCCCGTAAGTTTTACAGCCGATGAGAGTGCAAGAGAAGGCGAGCTTGGAACAATTCTTTCAACCTTAAGAAATGAATACTTTGCTAAGATTGTAATGGGTCAGCTTCCTGTAAGCGCATACGATGAATTCCTTCAAAAAGCAAAAGCACAGGGACTTGATGAATTTGTTCAGTTATGGCAGACAGCCCTGGACCGCTATAATGCAAGATAAAAATAAAAGACCTTAGCTACGAAAGAGAGATGCCGGGCGGTGAGACTGCCTGTCTCAGACAGCCCGGCGGTTTCTTTGAGGAATTCAGGCAAAAACAGGGGGTGCCTCTTTGGATAAGAAGATTGGAAGAAATAATGTGAAAAGGAAAAACAGTTTGACCCTAGACCTGATACGCAAGGATTTTAAAAAGAATTACTTTGCATATCTGCTGATTATACCTGTTTTAGCCTGGTACATAATTTTCTGCTATGGACCCATGTGGGGGATTACCATAGCCTTTAAGAATTACAAACCTCTCCTTGGCTTTGCAGCCAGTAAGTGGGTAGGACTTAAATATTTTGAGGAATTCTTTACCGGACCCTATTTCTTCAGAACGGTCAAGAATACTCTTATGTTAAATGTATGGGGACTGGCTTTCGGTTTTACTTCTCCCATTCTCTTAGCGCTGCTGCTAAATGAAGTACGGGGAAAATTCTTTAAGAAAACCGTTCAGACGATTACCTATATGCCGCATTTTATATCACTTGTAGTTATTGCCGGCATGATACATATCTTTACCCAGTCCGGCGGTATCATAACCCAGGTCGTAGACTTTTTAACAGGAACAGAACACTCCTCCCTGCTTGGCTATTCTAAGATGTTCAGGCCCATTTATACCTTCTCGGGCATATGGCAGAATGTAGGCTGGGACAGTATTATCTATCTGTCTGCCATGAGCTCTATCGATCCGGGATTATATGAGGCTGCCGAAATTGACGGTGCCGGAAGGCTGAGAAAAATGTGGCACATTACTCTGCCGCAGATACGGCCTACCATTATTATTCTATTTATATTTGCTGTGGGCGGATTAATGGGCTCCAGCCATGAAAAGATTATTTTGCTGTATAATTCATTGACCTATGATACTGCGGATGTAATTGCTTCTTATGTATACAGAAGAGGTCTACAAGAGGCAAGCTACAGTTTTGCAACGGCTGTTGGCCTTGTAAGTGCGGTAATAAACTTCATATTACTCTGGGCTACCAATAAGATTGCAAAAAAATATTCGGAAATCAGTATATGGTAGGAGGAGGTCAATATGAAGGATACAGATTCAGGATATAGGGAAAAACAGACCATCGGTAAATGGAAATGGAGTAATCTTACCTTTCATACATTCAATTACGGATTCTTAGCGGTGTTTACAATTATATGTTTGTACCCTATTCTGCATATAGTGTTTGCATCGGTGAGTAATCCCAATGAACTGATGGTGCACCAGGGGCTGCTGCTTAAGCCTCTTGGCTTTACTTTGAACGGGTATAAGCTGGTATTTAAAGATAACAGCATCTTCACAGGATTTCGCAATACGGCGGTCTATGTATTTTTAGGGACCTTCGTCAATATGATGATTACCATAATGGGAGCCTATGCTCTTTCAAGAAAAGAGCTGCTGTGGAAAACACCTATTATGATCCTTATCACCATCACCATGTTCTTCGGAGGCGGGTTGATACCCTGGTTCCTGCTGATGAAACAGATAGGACTTTATAATAACGTATTGGCAATGCTGGTTCCCACGGCATTGAATACCTGGAACATGATAATACTTCGCACCGGATTTCAGGCGGTACCCCAGGAGTTAGAAGAAGCGGCCGTAATGGATGGTGCCACTCAGGCCAAAATACTGCTTAAGGTAATACTTCCCCTTTCAAAGCCGGTACTTGCGGTAATTCTGTTATACTACCTGGTAGGTAACTGGAATTCCTGGTTCAATGCCATGGTATTGTTAAAAGACAGAGCTCTTTTCCCGCTGCAGCTTTTATTAAAAGAAATCTTAGTGACCAACGATTCCTCCACAGCAACCGTAGGAAGCGCGGGAGGAATCTCCATCAACAGTGTCCAGGGAGCCACAGCCTACAGGGAACTGGTAAAATACTGTGTAATAGTAGTTGCTACGGCACCAATTTTAGTAATCTACCCCTTCCTGCAAAGATACTTTGTAAAAGGTGTTTATGTAGGTTCCATAAAAGGGTAGAACAAATACTAAAAAAGCTCCAGGATATTCCCTTCCAAGCCCAAAAAAGAACATTCTTCTGGATTAAGAGATGGCAGGAATATCATGGAGCTTTGTATAAAAATGAAAAAGATAATTTACACAAATATGTGCTGACTCCCATATTTGCGGCGCGTTGGCAGCATGTATGCTCAGTGTGAATTATTGAAAGGCATAATTCACACACAAGAGTATGCCTGCAAAATCCTAGACATTCTCTCCCCAGCACGTTGGAAAGGTCCTGGCTGTTAGCTTGCAATCTTTGGAAATAGCCTGGCAATCTATATGTACTATTTATAAGTCACGTATTCTCTGGGAGGTTTTCGGTAGCCTCTGACACGAAAGCTTGTCTTGTCCATTTCTCCCATCGTAATCATAAGAACAGGAATCTCATTCTCCGGAATATCAAAGATTTCCGTTACTTTATCACTGTCGAAGTAAATCATCGGGCAGGTATCCCATTGCTGGTCCTTGGCAAGCAGCATAAACAGCATAGCCGAAAGAGAAGCGTTGCGGATAGCCTCATCTCTTTGAAAAGCCTCTCCTCCGTTTTCATACAGGGAAAAGATAGAAGAAAGCATAGCTTCGTATTCTTCCTCATCAATAATATTCAAAGCTTTAGAACCCTCATAAATATCGGAAGCCTTCTTATAAGCGTCCAAATCTCCGGTTACAATAATAACTGCGGAAGCAGTGGTCACTTTGTACTGTCTGTAAGCTGCCTGAAACAGCTTTTCAATAATATCTTTACTTTCCCCCACATAATAGTGGGCATGCTGCAAGTTAAAACAAGAAGGAGCCTGGGATAGATTCTCAAAAATAGCTTCGAAAACCTCTCTCGGTATTTTAACTCCTTTCCTAAATTTATTGGCAGATCTTCTTTCGGTTACTACCTTTAGAAATTCATTCATCTTTTGTTATTCCTTTCCGGCTCTTATAGGTGCCTTTGATAAGGAGATAATAACCCTTTTAATTTGCAGTGTCAACAAGCCTCAATTTTATAGGCAGTCAAATACATTGGTCATACCATAACCAACAGTCATATGTAGAGGCAAGTATTTTCCTTATAATCTTCTGTGTCCTAAACAATCATATCCTTGTACTTCAACGTGTTTTCAATCTATCAGAGGACATTGAATCACAATAATACTGATAAATAAGAAAAGTATTTTCCGATACACAGATAAACAGACGGTTTGTTTTGTAGTTGGTCTCGAAGGGCCTGTTATGACACTTAAGCTGCGAAAAATATAACTAGGAAAAATAGTGCCATGTTTGAGCGCAAAACCTCTCGCCGCCATATCCGGCACAGCAAGTTTGGTACTATTTTGACTGCCAGTTATATTTTCCGCAGCTTTAGTGGAGTAAGGCCCCTGAGTAACCAACTACAAAACAAACCGTCTGTTTATCGTCCGTCCCCAAATCCTTATATTATTCCCATACTTTAAACAGTAAACACAGAAACCATCTTAGCAAGGCTCTCAGACATATCATGCAGCATCGCGACACTGTCAGAGATATTCTCCATGACCCGTGCATGCTGCTCGGAAGAGGAGGTGATTTCCTCAATAGAGCTTGATACTTCTTCCGTTTCTTTGGAGAAGTCTTTTAATAAAGCAGCCATAGTATCCTTTTTCTGATTGATTAAATTATTGGAAGAAGCAATATATTTAATGTCAGAACCTAACTTCTGCAATTCTCCGGCTATCTGGTGGAAGGCATTTTCCGTCTGGAAAACGGTATTGCTGATATTTTCTGCGCTTAGGGCATTTTTCTTTACAAAAGTCTCAGCATCTTCCGACAGGTTCTGCACTTCGAAGACCATTTTACTGATATTATCGACTGCTTCGGCGGTGCCTGTGGCAAGGCTGCGGATTTCGCTGGCAACTACGGCAAATCCTTTGCCCTGTTCACCTACTCTGGCGGCTTCGATACTGGCATTTAGCGCAAGGAGATTGGTCTGTTCCGCTATCTGGGCAATAACCGTTACAATGGTGCCGATTTCCTGTGCCTGCCTGTTCATACTGCTTATTACGGTCTCCAGTTCTCTGGAAGCCGCATTGTTTTCAAGGCTTGCTTCTTTTAAGGCATTTACGGAAGCGAGGCCGCTTTCTTTTAATTGCAGGGTCTGATCCGCTGTAGATAAGGCATTTTTACTTCTGTCTGCCGTTTCATGGATGTGTTCGCCAAGAGAGTCCATTTCCGATACACCGTTATATATTTCTTTTACCTGCATATCACTGGCGCTGGCTATCTGCACGATAGAGGCGGTGATAGCTCCGTTTGCTTCGGCGGCCAGATTATAGGAAGAACGCAGTTCTGAGGCAAAGCTGCTTAAGCTGCCGACGGACTGGGATATGGACTGTACCATATCATGAAAACGGTCTATTAAAAGATTGACAGACTCGCTTAGAAGCCTGGTTTCATCCTTGGTCTTGACATGGATTTTGTCAACGGTCAGGTCACCCTCCGAAACACGCCTCAGAGAAGTTGCTATTTTTATAATAGGAGATGTAATTCTTCTTGCAAAAACAATAATAACAGACAGTGAAAGAACAAGAATAATACCTAAGGAAATGGCGTTGGTATAGAGAATGCGGGAAGGGCCTCTAAGAAGGTCGGAGTCATAAATAACAGCAGTTACGACCCAATCCCAGGTGGGAAAGTATTCCGTATAGACGGTCCTGCTCTCAGAAACAGCGCTGTCTTTGCTTGAAAGGGCATAATGCAGGCTGCCTCCGCCGTTTTGAGCGATTTTTATAACATCCTGGATAATATTACGCCCGTCCTTGGACTTCAAATCATAGATATTGTCTTTTAGAAATGGGTGATATACTATGTTGCCCTTGGAATCGGTAATAAAGAAATATCCGTTATTACCAAGGCTTATAACTGGGTCCTGTTCACCTGCATTGACTGTGGCACTGGAAGTAGCATCGGTATCGGAACTGCTGCCGGCAGAGGCTGCTACACCGGTAACAAATTCATTGATAGTCGCAAGTGCTGCCTGCTTTGCCTGGTCTTCGTTCATCCAGGCAGATTCTCCCGTAGTGTATTCATAATTCTTTTTGATTTCATACATGGAGGTTTCAATGGCATTCTTTAATAAAATATCATTGGAGCGGTTAATCTCATGCAAAGAGATGGCATAATCAATAACGGAGATTACTAACAGAGACAAAATCAGAATAATCGATACGCCCAGAATCAATTTTTTAGTTATATTCATTTTATAGGTTTTCATATGTACGTCCTCTTTTGTTTTTATATTAAATGCGTAAGCAACTATATTATAAATTGACAGATTGATTTTGTCAGCAAGTTTTTTGGTATTTGATTAAAAATTATCCAATAGCGCTTTATTTCGACATAATATCTGAAAACTATTCCAATATCTGAGAACCATCCTGCTGCCACCATAAAATAAAGTATTATCTCACTGATGTTTCTGGTATAATAAGGGTATTATAGGAAAGATTACAACGACACTGTTTAAAGGAGGTATAAGGTATTGAGCTTTGATTCCCTGTCTGTTTTTCACCCGCTTACTGCCAAATGGTTTTCAGAAAATCTCGGGGCACCTACCAAGGTTCAGGAGGGAGCCTGGCCTGCTATTGCAGCGGGAAACAATACCCTTGTATCAGCGCCTACCGGTACCGGTAAAACACTGTCGGCCTTTCTTGTGTTTCTGGACAGACTAAAGGCCCAGGCAAGGGAGGGAAACTTAAAGCAGGAGCTGCAGGTTATCTATATCTCACCTTTAAAGTCCCTTGCAGGAGACATCCGGGAGAATTTAAGGAAACCCCTAAACGGTATTCTTACGGAGGAAATAAAGGCAGGTACCAAAAATAGTACACCCTTTGACCTAAACATCGCCATCCGTACGGGAGATACCACTCCGAATGAGCGCAGAACCATGATAAAGACGCCGCCTCATATCCTGATTACAACGCCGGAATCTCTTTATCTGCTTCTGACAAGCAAGTCCGGACAGGCAATGATAAAAACCGCGAAGGCAGTAATAATAGATGAATTACACGCTCTGATTGATTCCAAGAGAGGCGCCCATTTGATGCTGTCCCTTGCCAGGCTTGATAAGCTTTGTACAGAACCTTTGCAGAGAATAGGACTTTCTGCTACCATAGAACCTTTAGAACTGGCGGCTTCTTACCTTTCACCGGAGCCGGTTGCCATTGTGGCACCTAAGATGGAAAAGGCGGTAAGAATAGAAGTTACCAATCCGCTGCCCTATGGAAAGAAAGGAAGTAAAGATCCGATCTGGGAGGAAATTGCCGGGGCCCTTTTTGATTATTGCACCGGGACCAGGAGTGTCATTGCCTTCGTGGAAGGACGCAGGTATGCAGAAAAGCTGGCTTATTATATGAATCAGCTGGGAGGAGAGGGCTTTGCCAGAACCCATCACGGGAGCCTGTCAAAGGAGCAGCGCCTGGAAGTGGAAGAATCCTTAAGAAACGGAAGCCTCAGGCTGCTATGTGCTACATCTTCGATGGAACTTGGAATTGATGTGGGAGAAATTGATGAAGTATTTCAGATTGGCTGCCCCCGTTCGATTTCCAGTACTCTTCAAAGGTTGGGAAGAGCCGGACATAATCCGGGCCGTGTCAGTGTGATGCATATATTTCCAAGAGCGTCTTCTGAGGGATTATACTGCGGGCTGACAGCGGAAGTAGCAAGACAGGGCGGTATAGAGTATGCGAATCCGCCAAGACTCTGCTTTGATGTGCTGGCGCAGCACCTGGTATCCATGGCAGCGGGCGATGGCTACAGGGTGGATGAGGTAATGGAAATCTTAAAAAGGGCATATCCATTTATAGAGGTGAGCAAGGATGAGGTAAAAGATGTCCTTTCAATGCTGGCAGGTGATTATGAGCATGAAAGAGATATTCCTGTCCGTCCGAGACTGCTCTATGACAGAATCCACGAAAAGGTGGAAGGGGATGCCTACAGCCGGATGCTTGCCGTGTCCGCAGGGGGAACTATCCCTGACAGAGGCCTTTACAACGTCCGGACGGAAAATGGTATAAAACTGGGAGAGCTGGATGAAGAATTTATCTTTGAGTCCAGAGTCGGAGACCGTTTCCTTCTTGGTACTTTTGCCTGGAAGATTGAAAGCATTGACAAAGACAGCGTAATTGTGTCGGAAGCTAATACGGCAAGTGCCAGGCTGCCCTTCTGGAAGGGAGAAATTAAGGGGAGAGGTCTTAGGACCGGAATCGCTTTTGGGAAGCTTTTTAAAGAGCTGATGGAAAGCTATGAAGATGAAAAACTTTATGACAGGCTTTTGGAGCTGGGCCTGAATGAACCGGCGGCAAAGGGAGCGGAAGACTTTTTAAAGCGCCAGATTGAAGTAACTGGAGTACTGCCGGATAATACTACTATTCTTGTGGAGCATTTCAGGGATTATAACGGAAGCAGCCAGCTTATGGTCCATTCGGTATTCGGAAGAAAAGTAAATGCACCTCTTGCAATTCTTGCCCAGTATGCTGCGGTGAAGATGACAGGTATGAATATGGGGTATTGTGACGATGATGACGGCTTTCTTTTATTCCCTTTTGGTACCGAAGAGATGCCGGAAAGAGTATTGCAGGGTATCGATATGACTTCGGCCAGAGCGGTACTGGAAGCTGCATTGATGGCAACACCTCTCTTTAACATAAATTTTCGCTATAATTCTGCCAGAGCGCTTATGATGGGAGTGAAGAAAAAAGGCAGGACTCCCCTTTGGTTTCAGAGAATGAGAAGTGCCGATATGCTGGATTCTCTTGTAAGAAAGGAAAATCATCCGCTTATCAGGGAAACAAAACGGGAGTGTCTGGAGGATTACTGGGATATGGACGGATTAGAGTATATCCTCTCAGGTATTCGCTCCGGGCAGATAAAAGTGATAGAAATGCACCTGGACATGCCGTCTCCCATGTCACTTCCTTTCAGGCAGCAGACGGAAGCCGCCATGATGTATGACTATGCACCGACTACCAAGGGAATCTACTCGGCTGTAGAGGATGCGCTAAAGCAGGCAGAGATGATACCTCCTTCCAAAGAGGAGTTGAAGAAGATATCCGAAAGAACGAAATTGCCGGAGGATTACAGACAGCTTCATACCCTGCTTATGATAGAGGGCGATCTTATTGCCGGTGAATTGGAGATTCCTGTAGAATGGCTGGAAACTCTGGCACAGCGGGAACAGGCTCTTTATATAGAGCCGGGGCTTTGGATAGCGAAAGAGCAGGAGGAAGACTATAAGAAGGTCCTGGAAGAGGGAGCAGAGGAGGAGAGACTTGCAGTTATTAGAAGGCTGCTTCGCTACAAAGGGCCTCAGACAGCAGAAGAAGTGGCGGAGAGATACCTCTTTGATACGGCGGAAGCGGCATATCTTCTATCAGAACTTGTCAGAAAAGAAGAAGCGGTGGAGGATGATGGGCTGTATTATCATGCCTCACTTTATGACAAAGCCAGGAAGGAAACCATAAAGAAACGCAGGGAGCAGATAAAGACCCTGACAGAAGACCGGTATGCGGCTCTTTTGTCAGAGAAAGCTTTTACTACCGGCAGTAAAGATGCACAGCTTGAATATGCCGTCAGACAGTTGAAGGATATAAGCTTTGCTCCTGCACTTTGGGAATCGCATCTTCTTCCTGGAAGAGTATCCGATTACAGGGAAGAACTTTTAGATAAATTTTTATCCCAGGGAAATTACTTTTGGCGGTTTCAGGAAAAGGAGGGACTTTCCTTTCATTCCTATGAGGATATCGATTGGGAGGCCTCTCCCGAGGTGGATGTGGATAAGCTTTCGGAGAAAGAAAAAATGATATATGAGACCCTGTTAACAAGAGGAGCCAGCTTTATGCAGCGGTTTCGGGAGCTTTTAGGGGGAGAATCCCCTTTTGAGGTACTACTTTCCATGGCTGGCAAGGGAATTGTGTGCGCCGACAGTTTTCTTCCGGTACGCTGGTGGCTGAATCAGGAAAAACTGCAAAAAGCCACGGTAAGACAGCGGGTAGGAGTACATGCAAAGGCAATGACTACAGGACGCTGGGAACTTGTAAGGCCGTTAAAGAAGCTTGCAAGAGAGGAAGAGTTAAACCGTCTCTTTGAGCGTAATATTATTCTAAGCCGGGAAACCGTATCGGGAATTACCTGGAAAGATGCCCTGGAGAAGTTAAGAATAGGTGAATATACCGGGGAGTACAGGCGGGGATACTTTGTAAGAGGCTTATCCGGTGTTCAGTTTATCAGAAAAGAAGACTTTGAAGGAACCATGTACGCCATGGGACATCCCAAAGAGGAGATTCTATGGTTTCCCGCTATTGACCCGGCCCAACCCTACGGAAAGAGCCTGGCCCATGAGAAGGAAAAGGCCTTTATGAATATTCCGGGAACCTATGTGGCACTAAAGGCCGGCAAAGTAATTGCTGTAATAGAGCGGCAGGGGAGAACTCTTAGAATCTTTGATAGAGACGAAGGACTGGCGCTCATGGAAATCTTCGTCAGGGGATTTCATAAGAAGAAGTTCTTGCCTGCCATAAAAAGACTTATAGTCAAAGAGTATCAGGAAGAGTTTGGGGAAATACTAAAGAAATGCGGCTTTATCAAAGAAATTCAGGATTATGTACTATATAGAGAATAGTGTGGAAATTTGAAAAGCAATTTCCACACAAGATTGCGCCTGCGAAATCCTCGGCGAAATCCTCGGCGCAATCTTCGGCGCAATCTTGCGGCGTATAGTAGACTTCTTAAAATACAGGGGGGATAAGAAAAATGGACATAATAATTGAGGCAGGAAAAAGAGAAGATATTGATGAACTTGAGAAACTTTATAATGATTTAAATGATTATCTGGCGGCGGGAACTAACTATCCGGGATGGTTAAAAGGAGTGTATCCGGTTAGGGAAAATGCAGAAGCAGGTGTTGAAAAAGGCTGCCTGTACGTAGCAAGAAGCGGCGGGAGGATAGCCGGAACGGTCATTTTGAACCAGGACCCGCCGGAGGGCTATGAAACTGTCAATTGGAAGACGGACATAGGGTATGAAAAGATTATAGTGGTCCATACCCTGGCAGTACACCCTGCTTTTATCAAAGAAGGGGTAGGGAAGAAGCTGATGGAGTTTGGCATTCGCCTTGGCAGGGATAGGGGGATGGAGTCTGTCAGACTGGATGTCTTTGAGAAGAATCTTCCGGCGATACATTTATATGAGAGCTGCGGCTTTGATTATATTGCCACCGTAGATTTGGGATACGGAGAGTATGGGCTGGACTGGTTTAAATTGTATGAAAAGCTGCTCTAATGAAATTGATAAATAATTCTTATAAACAATATTGCCCGAATAGCTTCAATAGGGTACAATAGGTAAGGGAAAATCAAGCAGCTTTAGGTTTACAAAGCTTTAAGATAGAAATGGAAAGGAGATATTACTGAATATGAATGATTTTAAAAAGGAATATGAAAAATGGCTGGCAGTACCTGCCTTGGATGCTGACTTAAAGAGAGAACTGGAAGAGATAAGTGGTAAAGAGGAGGATATCAAGGACAGGTTTTACTGTGATTTATCCTTTGGTACCGCCGGACTTAGAGGAATCCTTGGAGCAGGTACCAACCGCATGAATAAATATGTGGTAGGAAGAGCTACTAAGGCACTGGGAAAGGTAATACAAAAGCAAGGCGGGGAATTTGCGGCAAAAGGCGTAGCAATCGCTCATGACTGCCGTATCATGTCCCCTGAATTTGCTAAGATGTGTGCTTTGATTCTAAATAGCATGGGTATCCCGGTTTATTTATTTGACTCTTTAAGACCTACTCCGGAGTTATCCTACGCTGTCCGTTATTATCATTGTGCAGCCGGAATCAACATTACAGCAAGCCATAACCCCAAAATCTATAACGGTTACAAGGTATATTGGGAGGAAGGTTCCCAGATAAAATCAGACATTGCAAACCAAGTGTTAGAGGAAATCGGAAAGCTCGACCTTTTTGAGGAAAATATATCTTTAAAAGAAGAGGAAGCCGTAGCCAAAGGACTCCTTCATATTGTAAACAAAGAAGTGGATGAAAGCTTCTATGAGAAGACTATGTCCATCTCTCTTAGAGACAGCGAAGTAGATAAAAATATCGGTATTGTATACACACCATTAAATGGTGCCGGAAATATTCCTGTGCGTACCGTATTAGAGAGAATGGGTTACACCAACGTTCATATCGTAAAGGAACAGGAAATGCCCGACGGAACCTTCCCTACCATAGCTTATCCCAATCCGGAAGACCATGCAGCCTTTGCTTTAAGCGAGGAGCTGGCTCTTAAAGTGGGAGCGGATGTGCTCATTGCTACCGATCCGGATTGTGACAGACTTGCTGTTGAAGTGGTGCATAAGGGTAAGATCGAAGCTCTAAACGGTAATCAGGTAGGTGTTATGATTATCAACTATATTTTAACTTCTATGACAGAAAAGGGAACTCTCCCTGAAAATGCAGCCATGGTAAAATCTATTGTTACCGGTGAGATGGGAAGTGCTATTGCTAAGAATTACGGAGTTAAGATGTTTAATGTGCTTACAGGATTTAAGAATATCTGTGCGCTTTCCAACGAATGGGACAGCACCAAGGAATATACTTATATCTTTGGCTATGAAGAAAGTATCGGTTACAATGTCGGCAACTACCTCAGAGATAAAGACGGAGTCGGAGCAACACTTATCTTAGCGGAAATGGCAGGCTTCTATAAGAAACAGGGCAAGACCTTAATTGATGTTCTGAATGAGCTCTACGAGAAGTACGGCTATTACCGTGAAGATACCATCTCCATCGTTCTGGAAGGTATTGAAGGCCAGGAGAGAATTAAGAGAATGATGGTAGAATACCGTAAGAACAATGCAGGCTCCATTGGAAGCTCCAATCTGATTAAAGTTACAGATTATCTGACCTCCGAGGCTACTGACGTACTGACAGGAGAGAAGAGCACGGTAGATATAGAAAAGACAGATGCAGTAGAATTTTCCTTTGATGACGGCTGCTGGTACAGCTTGAGGCCCTCCGGAACAGAGCCTAAAATCAAGCTCTATATTTATACAAAGGCTGATACGGCTGAGAAAGCAGAAGAGAAACTAAAGGAAATCAAGACAAAGGTACTGGAAGTATTGCACAGTATTCAATAATATAAAAGAAGAAGGACTCTGGATACGTTGCCAGGCCTGTAAGTATTAAGCGCGTAAATGCGCTTAGCACCTACAGACTTGGCAACATTTTATTGCAGAGAAAGACAGGAGCAGGTTGAAAAAGCAAAGGAAGTTTTTCAGCTGCGTATTCAGGAAAAGGCTGTCGCAAAATACAAAAATTCAACAAGATATGGTTCAAAGATACCTGGTCAGCACCAATATTTTGTATGAAAACTTCATTTTGCAACGGTCCCTTCACGAAAGGAGTAAAATGCAGGGTTTTAATTGTATTTTGGTATATAGTGCAGATAAAAGCAAGATTCTTTTCTGCAAAAGAAGAAAAGACCCTTATATAGGACTTTATAATCTTGTGGGCGGAAAAATAGAACCGGAAGAAGAGGGAATTAATGCGGCATACAGGGAACTTTATGAGGAAACCGGCATTCTGAGAAGTGATATTACGCTCTATCATTTTATGGACTTTACTTATTATAAGGACAGCTGTTATGTAGAAGTCTATGGGGGATACCTGGAACATGCGGTAGATTTAAAGGAAGAAGCTCATCCTCTTGTATGGCTGGACAGCAATGAGGATTTCTTTGACTCCGAACGTTTTGCGGGAGAAGGAAACATCGGACATATGGTGGAATATGTTAGAAAGTATGGGTTGTAATGTCGGATACACAGGGGTATATTCTATAAAATAAATGTAAATAATATGAATTCTTTTAGGAAATACTTGAAAAAAAGTATAATAGTAACTATAATGGTAATGTATGGTAGAAATTGGCATACAACACATCATAATGAAGTGAAAAGACTGAATGAAAAGGCAAACCTGCCGAAAGACAGGGACGCAAAGCTACGGGCCTAAGACAAATGTTATGGCAGCCGGGTTACCATGAAGGAAATCGAATCCATGGCTTGGCTATGGATTTTTTTATTTCACTGGGAAAAGGGTCTTTTCATACACGAAAAGAGAAGAGAAGGAGAGCGAGCATGGAGAAATTCAGTATTACCGTTTCAGGAGACGTATTAAAGATCGTTTTGGATGGGAAATTCGGAGATGAGGATATAGCAAGCTTTGGAGCTGCCTATGGACAGGCTGTCAGAAAAATCACCCCTTCCCAGGTAAGTCTTGAACTGGATGCCAGAAACATGGGAATTATTACACCGGATAAACAGGAGAAATTAAAAGGATTTTTTATTCTGTATAAGCAGACAGGCTTTAGAAAAGTAATTCTTCGCATGCAGGACAGTGCGATTCTTGCAATGCAGGTAAGAAGACTTGCCAAAGAAGCCGGTATTGAGGACTTTGACATAAAATAAGAATACATACGGAGGGGAGACGGTTATATGGTGCAGGTTAGAATAAGGGATATAGCGGTTAGTCACGGAAACAAAGTGGTGGATAATGAGCCCTACCTGGAGCATTTTCGCAGCAGAGGCAAGGATGTTGAACATTTTTTAAGAGATGTTATTGGAAGAGAAAAGAGGTATTTATTTGAAAGCGAGGATGAAAATACTCTGACGATTTCTCTTCAGGCAGTTGATAAGCTGCTTACAAAGACCGGCCTCACAGGAGCTGATATGGACATGATAATCTTATCCAGCCAGCTTCCGGAATATACGGCGCCGCCTACTTCCATTAAGATACATAACGCTATCGGAGGAAAGAATGAGTGTATCTGCTATGATGTCAATTCCAATTGCTGCGGCATGGCGCTGGCTTTTGAGCAGACAGCAAAATATATGACTCTTACACCTCATGTATCAAAAGCCTTACTGATTGGCTGTGACTACATTAATATGATGATTAATGAAGAAGAAGAGAATCTCTACGGACACTACGGTGATGCTGCCTGCGCTGTGATTCTGGAAAAGACAGCAGAAGATGCAGGTGTCCTGGATTCCGTGTGCACCGTCAAATCAGAAGGGGTCGATGTGGCTTTGTTTCCCGGATGCGGTTTTTCCAATATCTTTCGTGCGGAAAATAAGAAAGACATGTTAATTAAATTCGTCCCGCCCACAGAAGATGTTCCTGCCTCCGCAGGAGAAAGTATAAGTAAACTCTTAAATCGAAACGGACTGAGCAAAGATGATATCAGTATGTTCTGTTTTTCCCAGTACGCACTTATAAACATTCGCAAGATAAGGGAGGATTTTGGTATTAATGAGGACCATAGCCTTTATATTGGGGATGAATATGGCTACACCGGGACCAGCAGCCCCTTTATCACCCTGTACGAAGCTGTTGAAAGAGGACAGGTCAAGCGGGGAGATTATATTGTAATATGGACCATTGGCTGCGGCTCTCAGAATATAGGAATGCTGTGTAAATACTAACAAAAACATAGAAGGGGGAGAAAGAGTGAAAGATAATCTTTCACTCCCCTTGATTTTATACGCATGCATAATTAGCACTCTTAAGAGTGCTAAAGCATACCTGAAGGGTGCTGATGAGTATGCAGAAGGGAGTCAAATATGTTTAGTACAATGACTTTATCAGAGATTATGGACGAAACATGCTTAAGATTCGGGGACAGAGAGGCATTGATATTTCCGAAGAGACAGGAAACATATACCTTTATTCAAATAATGGAGGAAAGTAAGGTCCTGGCAAAGGGTCTGCTTTCCCTGGGGGTAAAGAAAGGAGATCATCTTGCAATTCTTGCCCTTAATTCCCCGGAGTGGGTCATTCTTGAATTAGCAGCGGCCAGAATAGGCGCTGTCCTGGTATGCATTAATACGGCCAGTACTAAAAGTGAACTATCCTTTGTGTTAAAGCAGTCGGAGAGTTCACTTTTATTTCTTATGGGAGGCTTTAAAGGGGTGAATTTCATAGAGAACCTGACACAGCTTATCCCACAGCTTTTAACCTGTGAGCCGGGAAAACTTAAGAGTGACGAATTTCCCTGCCTTAGAACAGTGGTTATACTGGATGATTCAAAGTTAAAGGGAGCTTATGAGTTTGAGGCTTTAAAGGCTTTTGGAGCAAAGGTCGATAAGGCTCTTTTAACGGAGGCAGGGAAAAAGATTACAGCAGAAGAGCCGCTGAATATCTTTTATACCTCCGGCACTACCGGCAATCCCAAGGGCGTTGTACTGAGCCATTTCGCAAATGTAAACAATGCACTGGTATCGGGAGAACGGATGGAATACGATGAGGAGGACAGGGTACTGCTCTGCCTGCCGCTGTTTCATGTCATTGGTTTTGTACTCAGTACCTTTGCCGGTCTTTTATACGGAGCCTCCATTGTAATTGCAGAAAGGTTTGAGACGAAAAAGGCACTGTCCCTTATTGAAGAGGAGAGCTGTACGGTATTTAACGGGGTGCCCTCCATGTTTCAGTTTATGTTAAATAATGATTTGGAAGAGTATGATCTATCCAGCCTCTCCAAAGGTTTTATCGCTGGTGCCTGCTGCAGTAATGAATTGATGCGAAGAATAATGGAGGACCTTGGTATTGAGACCATCGCAAATCTTTACGGACAGACAGAAGCTATAGGTATTACTCAGATTTCCGCCTTTGATGACAGAGAGTGCCGGCTGCACAGTATAGGAAGACCTTTGCCCGGAGTAGAGATCAAGGTCATCGATATGACAAATGGCGAAGAAGTCTTTGCAGGAGAAAAAGGAGAACTTCTTGTAAAGTCCGCTTATATCATGAACGGTTACTACCGTAATCAGGAGGCTACGGACAGCGCTCTTGATAAAGAAGGCTGGCTTCATACGGGGGACCTGGTCAGTGTCAATGAGGAAGGCTTTATACATATTGAAGGACGTATTAAGGATATTATTATCCGGGGAGGCGAGAATATCTCTCCGGCAGAGATTGAAAATGTACTGAAACATCATGACGGAATATTTGATGCGGCCGTAATAGCAGTTCCGGATGAATTGCTGGGGGAGGAAATCTGTGCCTTTATTATACCCTCCCAGGGATATTTGTTAAATGCAGAGGAGATCCGTGAATTTGCGGCAAAACATCTTGCAAAATTCAAGGTACCGAAATATATAAAGACGGTGAAAGAATTTCCGGTTACCTCAAGCGGAAAAGTAAAGAAGGCGGTTCTCAGGGAACAGGTTAAAAATGAATTTGCACAGGTTCAGCAAAGAGAGGCTGTTATTATGAAACTATGAGATGATATGAGTAAAAAGTCAGTTTTTCTCAGTGGGACGGCAATTTGTACAAAACAGAAAGGACTCATGCGCTGGTTCCAAGGCGCATGAAGTCCTTTCTGTTTTGTGCAAATTGCCTGTGTTCAGAGGAAAGAGGGGTTTTGATTTTGATGCTCAGATTATGGGATAAAAGGATTAGAAAATAATATGCTTTTTGGCATGTGTTGGGGGGATTCTATGAGCATGAGCCGGGGAGTTGGTACCCTGGGGATGAAGGCAAAACTTTGAGTGTTTCCTCAGGGTACTTTTTTGTTTTTGGAACATAATTCTACAAATAAAAAATAGAGAAAAAGCATTGACAAATGGAGAATCATTTTATAAAATAGTGTCATTGTTAATTCATATAATTCATATAATTTTAATAGGAATTAGAAAGAAGCATTAACAACTGCATAATGGAATAAAGAAAGGTTTAGACCATGAACATAGATGT
>JAEXGM010000066.1 GCA_023450835.1 Bacillota bacterium
ATAAAAACATGAAAAAATCTTAAGATTCTATTATTTCTAAAATTTCCTTTGAAAAAAAACATAAATATGTATATAATAGAAAAGAGTATGTTTAATTGACAGTTTTATGGAAAAAATTAGAGTGAAAGCTGTAATACTGTCAAAATATATCCGGGTCAGAATATTTTTCCGATAGAAGAACAACCGGACACCATAAATGTAAATTCCAAACATGACATAGATACCGGCCATACGAGAAAATGACAAAAGAGTCGGAAAGAAACATAGGTGAATATTGAAGGAACTGATAGAGTCTGAAAGGAGATAAGATATGTTAGGCAGTGATATAGGTATTGATTTAGGAACAGCAAGCGTATTAGTTTATTTAAAGGGCAAAGGCGTGGTATTAAAAGAGCCCTCCGTTGTTGCTTTTGACAGAGACACAAATAAAGTAAGAGCTATTGGTGAAGAAGCAAGACTGATGCTCGGAAGAACACCCGGTAATATAGTTGCTGTCCGTCCTTTGAGACAGGGAGTTATATCTGATTATACCGTTACAGAAAAGATGCTGAAGTATTTTATCCAGAAGGCAGTGGGCAAACATCGTTTCCGTAAGCCTATTATCAGCGTATGCGTACCCAGCGGTGTAACAGAAGTAGAGAAGAAAGCAGTTGAGGATGCCACCTATCAGGCCGGCGCCAGAGACGTTAAAATTATTGAAGAGCCTATTGCAGCAGCAATCGGAGCAGGTATCGAGATTTACAGACCCTGCGGCAATATGATAGTAGATATCGGCGGCGGTACCACAGATATCGCAGTTATTTCCTTAGGCGGAACAGTAGTCAGCACCTCCATTAAGATAGCAGGTGATGATTTTGATGAAGCTATTGTCAGATACATGCGTAAGAAGCATAATCTTTTAATCGGCGAGAGAACTGCCGAAGAGATTAAGATTAACATCGGCTCCGCTTATAAGAGACCGGAAGTTGTTACGATGGATGTAAGAGGACGTAACCTGGTTACAGGACTTCCAAAGACCATAACCGTAACTTCTGATGAAACAGAAGAAGCCTTAAAAGAGACAACTTCTCAGATCGTAGAAGCAGTTCACAGTGTGCTGGAGAAAACTCCTCCGGAATTGGCAGCAGATATTGCTGACAGAGGTATTGTCCTGACCGGCGGCGGATGCCTTCTCTACGGACTGGAAGAATTAATTGAGAATAAGACTGGTATCAATACAATGACAGCAGAAGACCCTATGACAGCTGTAGCTATCGGTACCGGAAAATATATTGAATATTTAAGCGGCTCCAGGGATTAAGAAAAATTGTAAACTATCCGATAAATAAATATACGACATTGCTTTCAGGAATATCAGATGTAATTTGGTATTCCTGAAAGAGTTAATTGGAATATGATACAGTTGAAAAAACAAAAGACATTTTCTTAACGTCTTGATTTGATTTATATGTGCGCTGCAGACTGTTTGCAGTCCGCCAGGCACAGATGGGAGCTAAGATGGTAAAAGGGTTATTTTCATCCTGGACAGGTATGGTCAATGAGCAGAAACGCCTTGATGTTATTACAAATAATCTGGCCAATGCCGCTACGACCGGATATAAAAAGGATGGAGTCAGCAATCAGTCATTTAATAATCTTTTGACATATAAGATTAAGGACGTATCGGAAAGTTATACGGATAAGAAGATCGGAAAGATGAGTCTTGGTGTCAAAATAGGGGAAGTCTATACGGACTATGATCAGGGTTCCCTTCGCAGTACAGGCAATACTTTTGATTTTGCTATTGAAGGCAAAGGATTCTTTAATGTATCCACAACAGATAAAGACGGAAACCAGGTCTTAAAGTATACAAGAGACGGTTCTTTTACGATGAATCAGGACGGTAAGCTGGTGGATGTGAATGGCAATACCTTAATGGGTGAAGGCGGAGAGATTACAATTCCAAATGACACCGCAGATGTAAAGGTGGATGAAAGCGGCCGGATATATGCAGACGGAGCTTATGTGGATAAGATAAAACTGACTGATTTTACAGACTACAAATATTTAAAGAAGCAGGGAGACAGTTTCTATCTGCCCGTGGACGGTGCAACAGCACAGGACAGTACGGCAGGCATTCAGCAGGGGTACACAGAGCAATCCAATGTGAATGTAGTGACGGAAATGACCAGTATGATAGCTATAACCAGAGCATACGAAGCAAACCAGAAGGTAATCCAGACTATTGACGGAACTCTTGACCTGGCTGCCAATTCGGTAGGTAAGGCATAATTCAATTAACCATTAAGCATTTTCAGTTAAGATTAACAAAATGGCTTTGATGTAAAAGAAAGGAATTAAACCTATGATGCGTTCACTATGGACAGCAGCGTCCGGAATGATTTCCCAGCAGACCAATGTAGATACCATATCGAATAACCTGGCAAATATCAACACTACAGGTTTTAAAAAGGAAACTGCTCAGTTTAAATCATTGTTGTATCAGACAATCCAGAATAAATCAACAGACAGTACCGGCAGTACAAAACCTGTGGGAGCGCAGACCGGTCTTGGCGTTAAAAATTCAGCAATTGTTTCCCAGTATACACAGGGCGTTTTAAAACAGACAGAGAATGATTATGATTTCGCAATCGAAGGAAATGGCTTCTTCATGGTCCAGACAGGTGATGGAAGTGTGGGATATACCAGAAGCGGTACCTTTGGACTTTCCATGGGGACCAATGGAATTGCTCTTGCAACCTCAGAGGGTTATCCGGTACTGGATGCTTCCGGTTCACCCATAGTATTTGACAGCGATATTGATACTTCACTTCTTAAGGTGGATGACAACGGAACCTTTACTTACTCAGACAATGGAACCGAGAAGACATTAGCCCAGATAGGACTTGCCCAATTCAACAATCCTGCAGGACTTGAGAAATCCTCCAACAGTATATTAAAAGAGACAGCAGCTTCCGGCAGTGCCAGAATAGAAGGCCAGGACGCCGCCTTAAAGAAGAGTACTGTGAAGAGAGGATATCTTGAGAACTCTAATGTTCAGGCGGCTACAGAGATGGTAGATCTGATTGTTGCGCAAAGAGCATATGAAATGAACTCCAAGGCCATTAATGCGGCGGACGAAATGCTTCAGCAGGCAAACAATCTTCGCAGGTAAGATCAGGAGGTAATAAATGAGTATTAGCATTGGCAGTAATTATTCGGTAGACGCAGCTTTGGCTCAGGCAGATTCGGCTAAGAGCAACTCAAAGATTGAGGATACCTTAAATAAAAACCTTAAAAATGCCTCGGATGACGAATTGATGGATGTCTGCAAGAGTTTTGAATCCTATATGGTGGAGCAGATGTTTAAAGAAATGAAAAAATCCGTTGGTTCAGAGGAAGAAGAGAGCCCTTATGTATCCTATTTTGGGGATACTCTTTATCAGAAATATGCAGATGACATAGTTGATAATGGCGGAATGGGTATTGCACAGATGCTGTATGAATCCATGAAACGCAATTCTTAACATAGTTACATAGAAGATATTTTGCGCCTAGAGAATAATTATACTGCATTCTATAAGAGATGGTGGTATGATTATTATCTAGGCGTAATTTATAACTTATGCAAAATAGTGTACGGCAGATAGCCGGATTAAGACATAAAAAATCAGGGTAAAAAGGCAGGTGTGAGTAAACTTGGCAGAAGAAATAGAAGGCTATGTGGAACGGATCGTATTCCGTAATGCAGAAAATGGATATACTGTTCTGACACTTGTTAAGGAAGAAGAGGAAACCACCTGTGTCGGTACGTTTACCTTTATCAATGAGGGAGAATTTATAAGATGTACCGGTAAATATACCGCCCATCAGCTTTACGGAGAGCAGTTCTTAATAGAATCCTATGAATTTAAGGAACCGGAAGATTTGGATTCCATGGAAAAGTATTTGGGCTCCGGAGCGATAAAAGGTGTGGGAAGTGCTCTGGCTGCCCGTATTATAAGAAAATTCAAAGGTGATACTTTTCGGATTATGGAAGAAGAACCGGAGCGTTTAGCGGAAGTAAAAGGCATCAGCGACCATATGGCAAGAGAGATTGCCAAGCAATTTAATGATAAGAGAGATATGCGGGGAGCTATGATATTCCTGCAGCAATATGGTATCACCACGGCACTGGCCGTGAAAATATATAAGGAATATGGCATGCGCATGTACCAGGTCATAAAGGAGAATCCTTACCGTTTGGCGGAAGACATCAACGGAGTGGGTTTCAAACTGGCAGATGAGATAGCAGCCAGAGTTGGAATCGGTACAGAATCAGATTATCGCATCAAGGCGGCTATATTATATGTACTGCTCCAGGGCAGCGCAAACGGACATGTTTATCTGCCGGAGGATTTATTGTACCGTAAGGTCTGCGAATTGTTGGGAATTGTATCCGCCGGCATCGGAGAGCAGATGAACAATCTCTCCGTGGAGAGAAAGATTATCATAAAGACCTATGGGGAAGAAAGACACGTTTACAGTGCGGGGCTTTATTATTTAGAACTGAACACGGCAAAGATGCTAAGTGATTTGAATATAAAATATGAGCTGCCTCTTATAGAAATTGAGCAGCGGTTAAGGACCGTGGAGAAACAGTTTCAGATAGAGCTGGACGAGCTGCAAAGAACTGCTGTAGTAGAAGCTGCAAAGAACGGCATACTTGTAATAACAGGTGGTCCGGGAACAGGTAAGACCACAACGATTAATACTATTATCCGCTTCTTTGAAGCAGAGGGAATGGATTTACTCTTAGCTGCCCCTACGGGAAGAGCGGCCAAGAGAATGACAGAGACCACCGGCTATGAAGCTAAGACAATCCACCGGCTTTTGGAAATCTCCAAAATGTCCGGAGATATGGACGGAAAGCAGATATTCGAGCGAAATGAAGGGAATCCTTTGGAAACGGATGTTATCATTATTGATGAGATGTCCATGGTGGATATTACCCTGATGCATGCACTTCTTCGCGCTGTGACCGTTGGCACCAGATTGATTTTAGTAGGAGATGTTAACCAGCTTCCCTCCGTGGGACCCGGTAATGTATTAAAAGATATTATCAATTCTCATGCCTTTAATGTGGTAAAGCTTACAAAGATTTTTCGCCAGGCAAAAGAAAGTGACATTATTGTAAATGCACATAAGATTAATGCCGGAGAACAAATAGCCTTTAATAATAAATCCAAGGACTTTTTTCTCCTAAAAAGAGAAGAAGTAAAGGATGTCATCGGAGTGACCATAGCTCTTGTGAGAGATAAGATGCCCTCTTATGTCAATGCATCTCCTTTTGAAATTCAGGTACTGACACCTATGAGAAAGGGAGAGCTTGGAGTAGAAAAGTTAAACGGAGTCTTACAGCAATATCTGAACCCGCCTTCCTCTGAGAAGAGAGAAAAGGAATATCATAATATTATTCTGCGTGAAGGGGATAAGGTCATGCAGATTAAAAATAACTATCAGTTGACCTGGGAGAGTAAAAGCCGTTACGGTATCACCACTGAGAGCGGGATGGGTGTTTACAATGGGGACACCGGAATTATAAAGGAAATTAATCATTTTGCAGAGCAGCTTACGGTAGAATTTGATGAAGGAAAGATGGTGGAATACCCTTTTAACCAGCTGGAAGAGTTGGAGCTTGCTTATGCTATCACTATCCATAAGTCCCAGGGCAGTGAATACCCGGCAGTTGTACTTCCAATTCTGACAGGTCCCAGGATGCTTCTGAACAGAAATATTCTTTATACCGCCGTTACAAGAGCGAAGAATTGTGTAACCATTGTCGGCAGTACAGAGACTGTGCAGATGATGATTGACAATGAAAGTGAGCAAAGAAGGTATTCCGGCCTTTCTGAGAGAATAAAAGAACTATAAACATGGGGATTTCTGTAAAGATTAAAAAGAAATAGTGCAAATTTTGTAGTTTTAGGGTATAATCTTTTTATAAATAATTTGTAAATCTCTTTTTAGCATATGTAAAGGTTGCACTAATATTCAGTTTGGGGATATAGGGAGAGGGTATGGTATTTACTATGGGGAAAACAGTGTTAGTTATTATCAGAAAAGTAACCGAAAACCGGATATTGGAAAAGGGTGCCGCCTATGCTGGATGCGCTGCTTGATATCCTGTATCCCAGAAGATGTGCCGTATGCTCTGAGATTGTAGAGAGAAGAGGGGAACTATCCTGCGAGGAATGCAGGTCTAAACTAATTCCTGTTGCGGAGCCGAAATGCAGCAGATGCGGAAAACCCATAGAGCTGGAACAAAAAGAATACTGCTATGACTGTGAAAGGCGCAGGCATTATTTTGAAAGAGGATTTAGTCTTTGGCTCTACAATGAGTATATGCAAAAATCCATGGCTGACTTTAAATATAAAGGAAGACAGGAATATGCAGCTTTTTATATAGATGAATTATTAAAGAAGCATCAAAAAAACATTGAGGATATATCACCGGATGCATTAGTGCCAGTGCCTATTCATAGGAATAAGAAGCTGATAAGAGGTTATAATCAAGCGGAAATTCTGGCCGACAGATTGGGAGAAAGACTTCATATACCGGTGTTATCAGAGCTGCTTATCAGAACAAAGGAGACCCTGCCTCAAAAAGAATTAAACGACAGGGAGCGCTTTCGCAATATTTCAGAAGCATTTGCATTTTCACAGAAAGATAGAGGCAGATATAAGGAAAAGCTTCAAAGAGTACTTTTGGTGGATGATATATATACCACGGGGAGCACCATAGATGCATGCGCAAAGATACTTAAGACAAATGGTATAGATGAGGTTTACTTTGTCAGTATATGTATAGGTAAAGGTTACTAAAGAGGATAGAGTTTGAAAGTTCCTTTCAAACTACTTATTAAGGCAGTAACGCAGACAGGTCTGCGTTATGCAGGAGGTATAAAAATGGATGTTAGAAATTGTAAGAGTTGCGGGAAACTTTTTAATTATATAGGAGGGCAGCCCTTATGCCCGTCCTGTTTAAGAGCTTTGGATGAGAAATTCGACCAGGTCAAAGAATATATCTACAACCATCCAAAAGCAGGGGTACAGGAAGTGGCGGAAGAGAATGAAGTCACAACCATGCAGATTCACAAGTGGATTCGGGAGGAAAGACTTTCTTTTACGGAAGACTCCATGGTTTCCCTGCAATGCGAGTTGTGCGGAGCGGCAATACTAACAGGACGTTTTTGCAAGAACTGCAAAGACAAACTCTCCAACCACTTTGGCAGTTTGTATGAACAGATACCGGAAGAGAAGAAGAGAGAATTCAAGGAAGATTCCAAGATGAGATTTTTACAAAATCGCGGCGGCACCAAAGGAAAAGGTAATCTTTAAAAGCAAAAAAGGTTCTGACACAAATACTTACATGGAGAAAGGCATTCCTTTACACCTGTTTGATATTTGCGGCAGAACCTTTTATTTTATTTGATTTCTTCTATTCCTTCGCTGGTGATACGAAGTTTTTGCTCCTTCATCAGCCTTCCGATAGCTCTCTTATAGGCATTTTTACTTAAACCGAATTTCTCGGCGATAAGAGCGGGCTCGGTCTTGTCATGGTAGGGCAGGAAACCGTCAGCTTCCTTTAGAAGCCTGTACACCATATCCGCATCCGCATCAATCTGAACAGGTATTTCTTCGTTCAAACTTAAGTCCAGCTTGCCGTCTTCCTTTACGGAGGTAACACGGGCTTCTACGCTGTCACCGGGCTTTAAGCTTTTCTTTAATTCCTTTTCCGGAATCAGAGCACTGTAGAGGTTATCCACTGCTACAAAAGCTCCGAAGTTTCGGATTACTTCATATACGGTGCCGATAACCTTGTCCCCCTTTTTATAGGGAGAGTCCTTTTGTAAATAATCATATATTTTCATGGTAGCACAAAGTCTGGTACTCTTATCAATGTAAAGAGCGGCTAAGACCTGCTCGCCGGTGTGGACGCGTTCTGTTTGTTCCTTAAAGGGAAGCAGGAGGTCTTTTGCAAGTCCCCAGTCCAGAAAAGCACCGATGGTTGTTACTTCCTTTACTTGTAACAAAGCAACCGTACCTAATGTAACTTTAGGAGTAAGGGTAGTAGCAATAGGTCTGTCATCCGAATCTTTATAGATAAAGACAGAAAGGGTGTCGCCGGGTTTTATCTCTTTTGGAACCTGTGCCTTTGGCAAAAGAATACGCTCTTCCGTAACAGAGCCCGGTTCCTTTAAATAAATACCGAAATCGGTACTTTTACTCATTTCAAGTTCCTGTAATTCACCTAGTTTTATCATAATAACCTCCATGTAATGCGCTTTGCAGGTTGAAATCAACCTGGATTTCAATCAAAAGCAGAAAAATCTGCTTATTTTTTTATAAGGTATACTCAATGACAGTGTACGGCTTTCGGTTTATGTCTGAGAGCACGACCACAAATGTATTGTCATTCCTATGGATGAGAGGGATAATTTCGTCACCGAGCACAGCTGATTTTCTGTATTCTGCCCTCATCTGAGCAGCGGAAAAGTCTTCGGGAAGATACTCCTCTGCCATTCGGATATACTCGCCGTTATTTACGTGGTTGTTGGTATCAAGATTCCTCCGCTGCACTAAAAAGCCGGGAGCCTCGGTAAAGTCGCCGGGCAGAAGAATTTTACGGGGAGCATATTCCATAGGGTAGGCAGCTTCGGGTTTATAAGCTTTCACTACATCTTCTTCAATCTTAGCAGGGCAGTTCTTTAGGGTATCCATATACACCCATACGGAATTTGCTACTGCCAGAACATTCTTTCCTGCGTCTTCAATCATAAAATTACGATAGCCATAAAAAGTGTTGAAATCATATGCCCAAGTCGAAACGGTGATATCTTCTCCAAAGACAGGAAAGCGGTTTATCTTGATCTGCCAGGCGTTCATAAGCCACACTCTGTGATACTTCTCAAGATAGTCAAGCCCCACGCCTGCATCTTCCGAATGAAATATACTGCAATCCTGAAAATAGTTTATGATAGAATAAAAATCTAATTCTTTATTTGTACAAACTTCACTATATCGTACTCTGCTGTTAAAACTATACATAATAACCACCATGCCTTTTCCAAGTATGCCTCATGTTTGCGCCGAGGATTTCGCAGGCACAAACATGTGTGTGAAAATTATCTTTTTAATTTTCACACTAACCTCTTCTAAAACATAACATATTTACCTTATTGTATCATACCTTTTTAATTTATGATACAAGTTCTTTCAGGTTTTAAACGGCAAACAGATGAAACATAATTATAGGTACTCAGAGGGCCGGGGAGTTGAATTGAGCTTCGCATTGAAAGATTCCCTATGACACCTTTCAATAAAAGGTCTCATGAGTTTGCCGTGTCATGTTTTATGGCCGAGCCTCATAAAAATATATAAAAAATGTAATTTTTATAAAAAGTAGTGAAAATACTTTCTATATAGTATATAATAGTTCTTAATATGAAAAAAACGGAGGGTATATCAATGAAGCAAATAGTTAGCACATCCAATGCACCGGCAGCAATTGGCCCTTATTCACAAGCTGTTATTATGAATGACATGGTCTATACCTCTGGTGTAATACCGATTGATCCAGCAGATGGCACTATTGTAAACGGTGATATAAAGGAACAGACAAAAAGGGTACTCACAAGCCTGGCAGCTCTTCTGAAAGACAGCGGCTCAGACCTTGATAAAGTAGTAAAGACCACTGTTTTTATAAAAAACATGGAAGATTTCCCTTTGGTAAATGAGGTATATGCATCTTTCTTCGCAGATAACTTTCCGGCCCGCTCCTGTGTTGAGGTAGCAAGGCTCCCTAAAGATGTCTTAATTGAAATAGAAGCGATAGCTCATTTGTAAGTAAAGCATGGGTTAGTGTGAAAGGATGGAATTTTTTGGACTCGATAGATTATTATAATAAGAACGCAAATCTTTATTTTGAAAATACGGTAGACAGCAATACGGAAGATAACAGAGAAAAATTTTTGTCAGCACTTTCAGATGGTATGGCCATACTGGATTTAGGCTGCGGTTCCGGCAGGGACAGCCTTGAATTTATTCAGAGAGGATATGATGTAACTGCAATTGACGGAGCGGAAGAGCTTTGTGAACTCGCATCCATTCATATCGGACAGGATGTTCTTTGTATGCGGTTTGAAGAACTGGATTTTGACGAGGTCTTTGATGGTATTTGGGCTAATGCATCACTCCTACATATCAATTCCGATGATTTTGATGGGGTCTTTCAAAAAGTGATAAAGGCGCTGAAACCACAGGGAATATTATATATGTCTTTTGGGCATGGCGATTTCGACGGGTTCCGTAATGGCAGATATTTTAAAGATTTTAAAACAAAGGTCATGAAAGAGTTCATTTCCGGATATACTGAACTTGAACTGCTTGACATCTGGAAAAGCAACGATGATTTGGGAGAGGCTAATCTGGACGAGTGGCTGCATGTATTAGTGAAAAAGTGTGAGGACAGACAGGAGTAGATTCATGGAACGGGCTAAATCGGCTGGCAGAATATATCTGGCAACAGTATTGATGACATTGGCAGGCGCTCTTATTAATCGTCTGGTATATAAGGCCACAGGTAATTACTTATTTATCCTTATCATTTCGCAGTTTTTATTAATCATTCCCTCCGTTTTTTATTTGGTCAAACAAAGAAAAGGACTTGCAGAAACCATTGGTTTTCACCGGGTCAGTATTGGAAGCGTTGTGCTCGTAATAATTTTTGCCTATTTGATTATGCCTCTTATGGGACTTATTAATGCCATATCCATGCTTTTTGTAAATAATGATACCACTCAGGTAATTGGAAATCTGGTTGGGGAAAATGGTTTTTTAGTCAGTCTGATTATGGTAGCCCTGGTGCCCTGCCTTATGGAAGAGAGCGTTTACCGCGGGGTATTATTTCAGAGTTACCGACAGACCAGTACTTTAAAAGGGATATTTTTAAGCGGACTTTTATTTGGACTTATCCATCAGAATTTTAACCAATTTTCCTATGCCTTTGTAATGGGTGTAGTATTTGCATTAGTAATAGAAGCAACGGGTTCCATACTCTCTACGATGATAATACATTTTATTATAAACGGTTCTTCCGTAATGAGCCTGGCACTGCAGTCAAAGATGGGTGGTCTTGCCGGTACAGAGTCTATTCTAGACAGTGCGCAGAATATCAATCTGGGAACGACCATTATCTATATGATTCCGGTTGCTGCAATCTCCACACTCCTTGCTTTCTTTGTGTTCCGGGTCATGGCTGATAATTCAGGAAGATGGGAGCATGTGAAGAGAATCTTTAAAGAACGGACCAAGACAAGTTTTTTAACACCGAGCCTTATAATAGGAATGGGTATATGTCTCGCTGTAATGATAATAGTTGAATATCAGGGAAGATTTTCTACAGGCATTCCCAAGGACGATGGTTTTGTTACCGTAATAAATGGAATCATACATGCTGCCTGGAACATCATTTCATAAATAAATGCCCATAGTGTAAATCAAAATACACTAGGGGCTTTTCTTTTTCAAAATATATGTTAAAATATAAATACAATTAGATTGTAAACAATCAGTATATGCTATTCTAATTGGAGCACATAATAAAGTATACTATAGGAAGATGGGTTGAAAATTGTAATATAATCACCGGACTTCCTGTTTAGGCTGTATTGCAAGGGCTGGAGTACAAGTATAAATAGTACCTGTAATACAAAAAATGAATGGAAGCAAAATAGAAACGGAGGAATTTATAAATGGATAAGATTTACGAATTAATCGTGATAGGTTCCGGCCCTGCCGGATTAACAGCGGCCCTTTACGCCGGAAGAGCCGAACTGGATACACTTGTTATCGAGAAGGCACCAATTAGCGGAGGACAGATAATTAATACTTATGAAGTAGATAACTACCCGGGGATTCCGGGGATAAGCGGTTTTGAGCTTGCCACCAAATTCAGGGAACACTGCGATAAAATGAATCTGCCCTTTATAACCGGAGAAGTAAAGAGCTTTGAGACAGAGGACGGAATAAAAGTCATAACCTTGGAAGACGGAACCGTCTATCGTTCCAGGACAGCTATCATTGCCACAGGAGCAAATCCAAGAAAGCTTATGGTAGAAGGAGAAGAAAGGCTTTCCGGTATGGGAGTGTCCTACTGTGCCACCTGCGACGGAGCTTTCTTTAAAAACAAAGTAACCGCAGTAGTGGGAGGCGGAGATGTAGCGGTAGAAGACGCCATATTCTTAGCAAGGCTTAGCAAGAAAGTTTATGTAATCCATAGAAGAGATGAATTCAGAGCTGCCAAGACTTATTCTACAAAGCTTCTTTCCCTGGAAAATGTGGAAGTGCTTTGGGATAGTGTCGTTGAGGAGATACAAGGCAGCGAAGTAGTAGAAAAGATTAAAGTAAAGAATATTAAAAATGAGGAAGAAACAGAATTAGCAGTTGACGGCATCTTTATTGCGGTGGGGTACAATCCCAGCTCAGAAGTATATAAGGATGTACTGGAGCTGGCTCCCGGAGGATACATTAAGGCAGATGAAACCTGTCTGACCAATATTCCCGGAGTATTTGCAGCGGGGGATATCCGTACCAAGGAGTTAAGACAGATAATTACAGCGGCCTCAGATGGTGCCAATGCCATTACAAGTGTAGAAAAGTATCTTAATAGTTTATAATAGTTATTATTAATAGAAAATTCAGAATTAATTGAGTGATTTTGCAATAATGGATAAATAAACCATGTTATTTGTTAAATTATGCGTTGACAGCAGTAGTATGCTTTGATATAATGACCTTATGATTTTTAATAAATTTGTAACATTTAAAAAAGATTTATACAAAAGATAATATATATTTAATCGAATTGTTACATTCGCAGAAAACCGTAAGGAGGTTACATGTCAAATGCTTAGAAGTACTGCTGTTAAGGTATCTTTATGTACTGCTGCGCTGTTACTTTCTCTGGGTGCAGGAGTCAGAGTACAGGCGGCTGAGAGTGTCTCAGATACCGGGCTGGCCGGAATCATGCCGGTTCTTGATAACTATTATGTAGCTACTGCCGAGGTAGACAAGGGAGAAGCAGAAAAATTGCTTGATACCTTTGCGAAAGAAAAAGAAGAGCCAAGCAGTGACAAAGTTGAAAAAGTAAAATCACCCTATGCAAATTTGGGAATCTCCATAGCAGATAATTATGTAAATATTCGAAAAGAGCCTAATACGGACAGTGAAATTGTCGGCAAACTCTACAAAGGTTGTGCATCAGACATTCTGGCTACAAAAGGTGATTGGGTCAAGATTAAATCAGGTGATGTAAAAGGATATATCAATAAAGATTTCCTTGCAATCGGTTCAGAAGCTGAGAAGCTGGTTGACCAGTATGCAGATAAGTATGCTACGGTAAATACCGAAACGTTATTTGTAAGAGAGAAGCCGGGAACAGACAAAACAATCGTTACCATGGTGCCTCAGGGTGAAACCTATTACATATCAAAAGAATTTAACAAGTGGGCCAAAATTGAAATCGATCAGGGCGAAAGCGGATTTGTATCAAAGGACTTCATCACAATCAGTGTTAAATTCAAATACGCAATATCAATAAAAGAAGAAATGGCTAAGGCAGCAGCTGAAAAAGCAGCTAAGAAAGCAGAAGCAGACAGACTGGAAGAGCTTGCTAAAGAAAAGGAAGCACAGAGACAGAAAGAAGAAGCCTCTAAACAGCAGTCCCATCAAAGCTCCAGTTCAAGTTCCAGCAGCTCAAGCAGTTCCTCCTCCGGAAGTTCCTCCGGTTCGGGAAGTGGACAAGCAATTGCAAACTATGCATTGAATTTCGTTGGAAATCCTTATGTATGGGGAGGAACAAGCTTAACAAACGGAGCAGATTGTTCAGGATTTGTATATTCTGTATATGCCCATTTTGGTTACAGCATACCGAGAGATTCCAGATCTCAGGCAGCAGGCGCAGGATACGAAGTCAGCGTCAGCAATTTACAGGCAGGAGATTTAATCTACTATACAAACTCCAGCGGAACTGTAAATCACGTAGCAATGTACATTGGTAATGGTAAAGTAGTAAATGCCAGCAACGAAAGAGAAGGCATTAAGATATCTCAGTACAATTACCGTACACCATATAAAGTAAAAAGAATTGTAAAATAGTATATATATACCGCAGCTAGGTTAAACTAACTGCGGTATTTTTTTGAAAAAAATTAATTTTCTAAAAAAGGCAGTTAAAAAGCTCTTTTAATAGAATTTTTAGATAATTAAGGTGAATTGCTTTATTTGAAGAAAATAATATTTTGAAAGAATTAATGTTGACAAAAGAAGGCATGTACAAAATGCACAAAATAATTTACTTCTAAATTGTAAATAGATGGTGCTGAAAAGTTTGTATGTGTTTATCCAAAAGTTATCCACATTAAAAAAGCCGGTTTTTTTCCACTATTAAAAGTTATACACTGAGTTATCCACATTATCCACAGGTTTAAACCACTCTTGTGGAATATGGGAAGGGGTGTCAAGGTAGAATATTTGTTTTGTAGATTATGATAATATTACAATTATGTAAATTCTACGTAATCATATGTAAATAATTGTAACTGTCAAATAATTATAAAATAAGACGTACAATGATAGGAAGTTGGTCCGATATTTTAGATAGAGTTAGTACAAGTGTGATAGTAGGAATAGTTCTTTTTATAGATTTGCCCCGGCGGAAAGAACTTGTCACATAATCTGCAATGTGTTATAATAATGTTAAGCAATAGTAAAAAAGCTAAAAGGAGTTGATTCATATGCGTTTTATAATAAGCGGTAAAAACATCGAGGTAACAGAGGGTCTCAAAACAGCTGTATATGAAAAGATTGGAAAGCTTGAAAAATATTTTACTCCTGATACTGAAATTCATGTAACTATGAATGTTGAGAAAGAAAGGCAGAAAATAGAAGTTACGATTCCTATGAAAGGTAGCATGGTAAGAGCAGAACAGACAAGCACTGATATGTATGTGTCTATCGACCTTGTTGAAGAAGTCATTGAACGCCAGTTAAGAAAATATAAAAATAAATTAATTGAACAGAAGCAGGCGACCATAAACTTGAATCAGGAATTTATTGATGATGCTTATGAAGAAGAGAACAACATCAAGATCATCCGTACCAAGAAGTTTGCAATTAAGCCAATGGACCCGGAAGAAGCTTGTGTTCAGATGGAACTTTTAGGCCACAACTTCTTTGTATACCGCAATGCAGAAACCGATGAGGTAAATGTGGTGTATAAGCGTAAAGGTAATACTTACGGATTGATTGAACCGGAATTTTAGATTAGATAATTAAGATGTTTATGATTCGATAATATAAGGTGAAAAGGGGGGCTGTTAATAGCAGTCCCCCTTTTCTTAATCTTCTTCCATAAACTCCCGCCATGCAGTTATCAAGGCTTTTCTTATAAAAAGGTTGCTAACTAACTGGGGAAATGATACAATGTATTTTATGAAAAAATTATTTGACCAGAATTTATCTTATATAAGTTGAAATCTGGATTTTTGCGGAAAAATCTTGGTTTAACTTATATTGTATCCATTGAATAAATACAGGAGTGAAAAATATGAGTCTCGTAACGAAAATTTTTGGTACCCATAGTCAAAGAGAAATCAAGCTTGTTATGCCTATTGCTGACAAGATTGAGGCATTGGAGCCATCCATTAAGGCCCTTTCCGATGCGGAATTAAAGAATAAGACCGTTGAATTTAAAAACAGGTTAAAGAACGGTGAAACACTGGATGATATTTTACCGGAAGCCTATGCAGTGGTAAGAGAGGCTGCAGTAAGAACACTGGGACAAAGACCCTTTCGTGTACAGATACTCGGCGGAATAATATTACATCAGGGAAGAATCTCTGAAATGAAGACCGGTGAAGGTAAGACCCTTACCTCTACTTTTCCTGCTTACTTAAATGCATTGGAAGAGAAGGGTGTTCATATTGTTACGGTAAATGATTACCTTGCAAAACGTGACTCTGAGTGGATGGGACAAATTCATGAATTCTTAGGTCTGAAGGTTGGCGTTATTTTAAACAGCATGGATAATGATCAGAGAAGAGAAGCCTATCATTGTGATATTACGTATGCTACCAACAATGAACTTGGATTTGATTATCTAAGAGATAACATGGTTATCTATAAAGAACAGCTGGTACAAAGAGGATTAAACTTTGCTGTAGTCGATGAGGTGGACTCTGTATTAATCGATGAAGCAAGAACACCCCTTATTATATCCGGACAGAGCGGAAAATCCACAAAGCTTTATGAAGCCTGTGATATCCTTGCAAGGCAGCTTACAAAGGGTAAGGTCAGCGGTGAACTTACCAAGATGGCAGCTCTTATGAACGAGGATGTAGAAGAAGAAGGCGATTTCGTTGTAAATGAAAAAGATAAATTAGTAAACCTTACTGCGGAAGGTGTTGAGAAAGTAGAAAGTTTCTTCCACCTTGAGAACCTTGCAGATCCGGAGAATCTTGAAATACAGCATAATATTATCCTGGCTTTAAGAGCGCACTACCTGATGGCAAGAGATAAGGATTATGTGGTAAAAGAAGATGAAGTCCTTATCGTAGACGAGTTCACCGGACGTATTATGCCCGGAAGACGATATTCAGATGGTCTTCACCAGGCAATTGAGGCCAAGGAAAAAGTTAAGGTAAATAGAGAGAGCAAGACTTTAGCGACAATTACTTTCCAGAACTTCTTTAATAAATATACTAAGAAATGCGGTATGACCGGTACAGCTCTTACCGAAGAAAAGGAATTCCGTAATATCTATGGTATGGATGTTATCGAAGTGCCTACTAATATCCCTGTAGCACGTGTTGACAGACAGGATGCCGTATATAAGACCAGAAAAGAAAAATTAAATGCGGTAGTAGCAGAAATAATAGAATCTCACACAAAGGGCCAGCCGGTACTGGTTGGTACCATTACCATTGAAGCTTCTGAGGAATTAAGTGATATGTTAAAGAAAAAGAACATTCCTCATAAGGTGTTAAATGCTAAATTCCATGAGCTGGAAGCCGAAATCATCGCTGATGCAGGTCAGGTAGGAGCTGTTACGATAGCTACCAACATGGCAGGCCGTGGTACTGATATTAAGCTGGGAGCAGGTGTGGTAGACCTTGGCGGGCTTAAGATAATAGGTACTGAGCGTCATGAATCCAGACGTATTGATAATCAGTTAAGAGGACGTGCCGGTCGTCAGGGAGATCCCGGAGAATCCCGTTTCTATATTTCCCTGGAAGATGATTTAATGAGACTCTTTGGTTCCGAGCGTCTGATGAGCATGTTCAATTCCTTAGGACTTCCGGACGGAGAACAGATTGAGCATAAGATGTTAAGCAGTGCAATTGAAAAAGCCCAGACTAAGATAGAGAATAACAATTATGGTATCCGTAAGAATCTGTTAGAATATGACCAGGTAAATAATGAACAAAGAGAAATTATTTACAAGGAAAGAAGAAGAGTTCTCGACGGCGAAAGCATGAGAGATACCGTATTTAAGATGATAACTGATACGGTAGAGGACTGTGTAAATACCTGTATCAGTGATGATCAGCTTCCGGAGAACTGGGATTTGGAAGAACTTAATACGATGCTGCTTCCCATCATACCATTAGAGCCTATTGTGTTTGATGCACAGGAACTCGACCGTATGAAGAAGGCTGCTTTAATGCAGAAACTGAAGGAAGATGCCATTAAGCTTTATGAAGAAAAGGAAGCAGAATTCCCGGAGAAGGAACAGCTTCGTGAAGTAGAACGTGTTATCTTGCTGCGTGTTATTGACCGTAAGTGGATGGATCATATTGATGATATGGACCAGCTTCGTCAGGGTATCGGCCTTCAGGCTTATGGACAGAGAGATCCGTTAGTAGAATTTAAGTTTATGGGCTTTGAAATGTTCGATGAAATGACGGATGCAATCAGAGAAGATACCGTTAAAGCTTTGATGCATGTAAGAATAGAGCAGAATGTTGAAAGAGAGCAGGTAGCAAAAGTTACCGGAACCAACAAAGATGACTCAGTTCAGCAAGGCCCCGTAAGAAGAAACACAAAAAAGGTTCAGCCTAACGATCCCTGCCCTTGCGGAAGCGGAAAGAAATATAAATTTTGCCATGGGAAAAACTAAAATTACTGTTCACAACACTGCTGCATTTGGCAGGGGTGTGGACAGTAACAAACTAAATATCAGGATTTCAGGAAAGAGGTGATAGAGTGGTTGAGTTAGACCAGATAAAATATACGCTTAGTACTTACAAACAGCCATTACTTGAAGTGGGGGATTCACTTTGACCTGGCTAATAAGCTAGAGCGTATCGATATGATTGAACATATCATGGAAGAGCCGAACTTTTGGGACAATGCGGATAAAGCCCAGGGATATGTGAAAGAATTAAAGAATCTGAAAGACATTGTGGATGAGTACAACGGTCTGAAGAGAAAGTATGAAGATGTTGAGACTCTGCTGGAAATGGCTTATGAGGCTGAAGATGAGAGCTTGATACCGGAAATACAGGCAGAGCTTAACAAATTCACGGAAGATCTGGATGAGATGAGGCTCAATACCCTTCTCTCCGGTGAATATGATAAGGATAATGCCATATTGACCCTTCATGCCGGAGCAGGCGGAACAGAAAGCTGTGACTGGGCAAGCATGCTTTACCGCATGTACCAGAGATGGGCCGATAAGAAAGGCTATGTGACTCAGGTACTTGATTATCTGGACGGAGAGGAAGCGGGGATTAAGTCCGTCACTTTCCAGATAAACGGACTGAATGCTTACGGACATTTGAAATCCGAAAGAGGAGTCCACAGACTGGTTCGTATATCACCTTTTAATGCGGCAGGAAAACGCCAGACTTCCTTTGTGTCCTGTGATGTAATGCCGGACATTGAAGAGGATACAGGCATTGAAATTGATGAAGGGGATTTAAGGATTGATACCTATCGTTCCAGCGGTGCCGGCGGCCAGCATGTCAACAAAACCTCTTCTGCTATCCGTATTACACACATTCCTACGGGAATTGTTGTTCAATGCCAGAATGAACGTTCTCAGTTCCAGAACAAAGATAAGGCAATGCAGATGTTAAAAGCAAAGCTGTATTTGTTAAAACAACAGGAGAATCTGGAGAAGGAATCCGGAATTCGCGGTGAAATAAAAGAAATTGGCTGGGGAAGCCAGATAAGATCCTATGTTATGCAGCCGTACACTTTGGTAAAGGACCATCGGACTAACATGGAAATCGGAAATGCAGCCAGCGTTCTGGATGGTAATTTAGATCCGTTTATAAATGCTTATTTAAAGTGGGCAAGTGTAGGACAGCCCGCTTCAGACTAAGCTATTTTGTATACAAATGAAAAGGGGGTACCTCAAATGATTACAAAACAGTCTCTGCAGACAGAAGAAAGTCTGCGGACGGAAGAAAGTCTGCGGACCAAACAAAGTCTACTGACAAAGCAGGTTATCTTTACTTTGGATAATGAAGAATTTGGACTGGATATAATGGTTGTAAATGCTATTGAAAAGTTCACAGATTTAATTCCCGTTCCTAATGCACCTTCCTATATTCATGGTATTATGAATTTAAGAGGTGATGTAATTCCGGTATTTTCGCTGAGAAGAAAGTTTGGCTTACCGGATAGACCTGTAACCGAGGATTCCAGATTGATTATAACAAAGTCCAATGGAATACTCATGGCTTTTGAAGTGGATGGCGTAAAGGAAATCATTGAAATACCTCCTGAAAATATCAGTGAGACGCCTGCTATTGTAAGAGGAATAAACACAAGTTATATTCGTAATGTTGCCAATTTAAACGGAAGAATGGTTATTCTCTTAGACCATGACGGAATTCTTTCCTCGAATGAACAGGAAAAAATAGAAAATATATTGGCCAGATAAAGAATTAAGTATCTCCAACCATGTAACAGTGGTTGGAGATTTTTTTTGCGCATAAGCTTCTGTGCTACAGTGCATAATGGATAAAAACAGTGGATAAAAGGCTTGTAAAATGAATATTTTGTCTTAAGATTGATAATTTATTCAAAAACTGTTGCAAATAAGAGGAAAATATGTTAAGATATCTCTCTGTGAAAGACAGTTGTATTTCGTATACATACAAAACAAAAATGAAAGTACAGGAGGGGCGTCCAGATGGATGAAGGGAAATACTTCATTGTTAAGAAAAAAGCAGTGCCGGAGGTTCTTCTAAAAGTAGTGGAGGCAAAAAGGCTTTTAGATTCTGAGAAAGTAGTTACTGTTCAGGAAGCAGCCGATATGGTGGGTATCAGCAGAAGCTCTTTTTATAAATATAAAGACGATATATTCCCGTTCCATGAAAATACAAGGGGAAAAACAATCACATTCATGCTGCAGATAGACGATAAACCGGGTATACTATCAAGCGTATTAAACTGTGTATCCAAAAACGGCGTGAATATATTGACCATCCATCAGAGTATTCCGGTAAATGGGATTGCCTCCCTGACATTAAGTATAGAGATACCGGGACAGTTCGAAGATACAGCAGTTATCTTTGAGGCCATAGAGGCATTGGAAGGAATACATTATACTAAAATCCTTGCTAGAGAGTAGCAGGAAAAATTAAAAGGCATTTTTCCTGCACAAGTATGTGCCTGCGAAATCCTCGGCACAAACTTGAGGCGAGTTGAGGAGGGCATAGTATTACGCTGGAAAAATTGACAGAATGGAATCATGAAGAAGGAATGACAGAAAGGAGCTTTACATGGTAAATATAGCAGTTTTAGGTTATGGCACAGTGGGATCAGGAGTAGTCGAGGTATTGAATCTGAATGGCGAAAGCATCAGTAAGCGCTGTGGGCATGATATTAATGTAAAATATATCTTGGACTTAAGAGATTTTAAAGGTGAACCTGTTGAGAATCTGATTGTTCATGATTATAGTGTAATTGTAAATGATCCTGAAGTTAAAGTCATTGTGGAGGTAATGGGTGGCGTTGAGCCTGCCTATTCCTTTGTGAAAGAAGCCATTCTAAAAGGGAAAAGTGTTTGCACTTCCAATAAAGAGCTGGTGGCTAAGCACGGTGCCGAATTATTAGAGCTGTCCAAGGCGCAGAAGGTGAATTTCCTTTTTGAAGCAAGCGTAGGAGGCGGGATACCCATTATCCGTCCTTTGAACCAGTCTCTGACAGCGGATGAGATTGAAGAAATAACAGGTATCTTAAACGGTACCACCAATTATATTTTAACGAAGATGAGCTCTGACAATGAGGATTTTGATACTGCCTTAAGAGAAGCACAGGCTATGGGATATGCAGAGCGCAATCCAAAAGCGGATGTGGAAGGTTTTGATGCCTGCAGAAAAATTGCCATACTCTCTTCTCTGGCCTTTGGCATGCAGGTAGATTTTGAAGATATTTACACAGAGGGAATTACGGAAATCACGGATATTGATGTGTTATATGCTGCTGCAATGGGAGCGAGCATTAAGCTTCTTGCTACCAGTAAAAAAGTTGGGAACAGAGTATATGCAATGGTCGCACCCATGTTAATAAAGCCGACTCACCCTCTGTTCAGCGTTAACGGAGTATTTAATGGAATATTTGTCAGGGGAAATGTAATTGGGGATGTTATGTTTTACGGAAGCGGAGCCGGAAAACTTCCCACTGCCAGTGCTGTTGTAGCGGACGTTGTAGATGCGGCAAAGCATATCGGTACGAATATTATGACCTTCTGGAGCAGCAAAAAGCTTGAATTAACCAATATAAAGGCAGTAGAGCATCGCTTCTTTGTCAGAGTCCCCGATTGTGATGATGAGACAAAAAGACTGGTCCATGAGACCTTCGGACAGCTTGAAGAAATAAAAGTCGAGGGAAGAGATAATGACTATGCTTTTCTTACGGATTTCCTGAGTGAAGCCGTTTATGAGGAAAAGGCAGAAAAGATAGGAAAACCTTTAAGCCGTATACGTGTTATGTTTTAATAAAAAGCCCATAGTACTTATTACAGATAAATGGATTTTAAATAACTTATTCAAAATGTAAACGAATCGATAAATGAGTGTAAGAGTGTTAGCGGAAAGAAGAATTCCGGGAAAGAAGGCTTTATGAAATACGTGATTGTACTTGGAGATGGAATGGCAGATGAGCCCTTGGAGGAACTTGGCGGTAAGACACCTCTCGCCTACGCACATACTCCCTATATGGATGAACTTGCAAAGATGTCTGAAATAGGCCTTGCTAAGACGGTTCCTGCAGGGATGAAGCCCGGAAGTGATACCGCCAACCTGTCCGTACTGGGATATGACCCAAGAGAGAATTATACGGGACGTTCACCTCTTGAAGCTTTAAGTATCGGAGTAGATATGAAGGCCTCCGATATTGCTCTGCGCTGCAATATCGTCACCCTGTCGGAAGAAGATACTGCCTATGAGAACAGGACAATCATAGATCATAGTTCCAGTGAGATAACAACAGAGGATGCGGCTGTATTATTAGAAGCAGTAAAAGAAGCATTGGAAACAGAGGTATATAAATATTATCTTGGTACCAGCTACCGTCATTTAACAATATGGGATAAGGGAGAAGTTGTAGAACTGACACCGCCTCATGATATTTTAGGAAAAGCAATCGGAGAATATCTGCCGGAAGAAAAGGCTTTAAGGGAGATGATGGAAAAGAGCTTTGACATTCTGAATAATCACCCTCTTAACATAGAAAGAGCTAAGAAAGGCTTACATAAGGCCAATTCCATCTGGTTCTGGGGAGCCGGCACCAAACCCTTCCTCACTGCCTTTGAAGATAAGTTCGGAAAAAAAGGCTCCATGATATCAGCGGTAGATTTATTAAAAGGAATCGCCGTTGGTGCAAAGATGCAGGTAGTAGAAGTTGAGGGAGCGGACGGAACGCTTCATACCAATTATGAAGGCAAAGCTATGGCAGCCGTAAAGGAACTTACAGAAAATAATCAGGATTTTGTATATATTCATATAGAAGCGCCCGATGAGATGGGTCATCAAGGCAGTACTGTGAATAAAATAAAAGCAATAGAGTATTTAGATAAAAGGGTAATAGGGATAGTAAAAGAACAGCTTGATACACAGGGGGTGGATTACAGAATGCTAATAATGCCTGACCATCCGACACCGATTCATTTGCGCACCCATACAGGAAATCCTGTTCCCTTTGTACTCTATGACAGTACTAAAAAGCTTGATAACTCCTGGGAATACACGGAAGAGGCTGCTATGAGCAGCGGTAATCTGGTGGAAAACGGATATGAAATGATATTGAAACTATTTGAAATGCGGTAGTTTTAATATGCTTATATTTAACCAGAAGACGTTGATATAAAAAATAATAATTTCTGTGCAGGAGCATTGAAAGCCTTTTATGAGAATAAAAGGAGGCATTATATGCTTATTGTTAAAAAGTTCGGTGGGACATCAGTAGCCGATAAGGAACGGATACTGCATGTAGCCGGGATATGTGCCGAAGAATATCACAAAGGCAATGATATAGTGGTAGTGCTTTCCGCAATGGGAAAGCAGACCGACGTACTTTTAACACAAGCAGAAGAAATTAACCCCAATGCACCAAAAAGAGAAATCGATATGCTGCTCACTACAGGGGAGCAGGTATCTGTAGCGTTAATGGCCATGGCTCTGGAATCAAAAGGAGTCCCGGCCATTTCTTTTCATGCGTTTCAGGCTGGAATCTATACTACAAGAGCCTATGGCAATGCAAGAATTCAACGAATTGATACGGCTAGAATGGAAGAGGCTCTGGATCAGAGAAAGATTGTAATCGTAGCCGGTTTTCAGGGTATAAGTGAAGAAGGGGACTATACAACGCTGGGACGCGGCGGTTCAGATACAACAGCAGTAGCACTGGCAGCAGTTTTAAAAGCAGATGCATGTGAGATATATACGGATGTGGATGGAGTCTATACTGCGGATCCCAGACTTGTACCAACGGCCGTTAAGTTAAAGGAAATCACCTACGACGAGATGTTGGAACTGGCGTCACTGGGAGCAGGAGTCCTTCACAACCGCTCTGTGGAGCTGGCGAAACGCTTTGGGGTGGAACTCATCGTAAAATCAAGTTTTCAGAATGTAGAGGGTACAAGAGTCTGTGACTGGACCGGCAGAAAGGACGTTACAGGCGACCTGGAAAGAGGAATGATAAGTATTACCCAAAGCCTTGAGAGCACCACTATGGAAGAGATGCTTGTCAGCGGCGTGACCGCTGATAAGAACACAGCGAGAATTCAGTTAAAAGGTATCAGAGAGACAACGAAGGAAATGTATAAGATCTTCTTGAAGTTATCAGAACAGCATATCGGAGCCGATTCGGTTCTAATGTCTCCGGGAAGTGATAATACCACGGATATCAGTTTTACCGTACCAAGGGATCGTCTGAAAGAAACCGCTGATGCACTGAAGAAATACAGCACGGAAAGCTCTCAGAAGGTTGAAATAGGAATAGAAGATAACATTGCCAAAGTATCCGCAGTAGGGGCCGGAATGATGTCTAATCCGGCGATAGCAGTTAGTATGTTTGAAGCTCTTTATGAAGCAGGTATAACGATAGAGATGATATATGCCTCGGAACTTCGTATTACTGTGCTGGTCAACGAAGAAGACACCTTAAAAGCCATAAGAGCAATTCATGGACGGCTGATTGAGAAGCAGTTACGATAGATCACTGTTCTATATTATAATGTAGATTCTAAAGTGCGGAAGGTTTTATGAATCCTGAAGCTTAAGAAGTTGGTTTTAATTCTTCTGCTGCTGAAATTTCAGTTTTTGGAAATTCAGCTTTTATAAACGTACAGATTTCATAAATCTTCCGTACCTTATTAAGAAATATTTATTAATAATGGGGATTATCTTATTAAGCACATGTGCTATAATGGTACTGTTCTGTGCCTGGGGGGGAAGAGAGGAATTTAGACACGCTGCCCTTCATGACAGGCATACAGTAATGAAAAAGAAAATATTAAAAGGAATGTTGCATTCCGGAATATCAATTGGAAATTTGATATTTACGAAAGGAGTTAATGTGAAGACTTTTATACGAGCAGTTATGGGTGGAGTTGCCATCAGCATTGGAGGAATGATATACATACGGGCAGATAACCATGTAGTAGGTGCTCTTTTATTCTCAATTGGATTATTTACTATCTATTCCTTCGGACTGGACTTATTTACCGGAAAGGTATGTTTAATCTTAAATAAACCTGTAAAATTCCTGGGGACAGTATTGCTGGTATACCTGGGAAATGCAGTGGGAACTGCCGCCTGCGGATATCTGCTTCGAGCTACGAAGCAATCCCAGTATTTAGAGCATGCCACAGAACTGGTGGGACTTAAGCTTTCAGATAATTTATTCAGCACGTTTATCATGGCAGTTATGTGCGGATTGTTAATGTGTATAGCAGTACTTGGTTTTACGAATATCAAAGATGGAGTCGGAAAATATCTGGCGCTGATACTGCCGGTAATGGTGTTTATTCTTTCGGGCTATGAGCATAGTATTGCTGACATGTTCTATTTTTCCTTTGCAAATGCCTGGGGAGGTAAGGCATTTCTTTATATTAATGTAATAGCTCTTGGAAATCTTGTCGGAGGATGTATCTTGCCTCTGGCTGAGAAAATAACAGGCAATAAAAAAGAACTCATAGAGGAACATTAAGGGAGGCTTATGCCCCCCTTTTTTCATGCAATTCATTTTCATATTCTTTAATTTTGGTAAATAGGATATTCTGAGTTTCTTCCTCTGTATAGATATAATCACTGTCACTTATAAGGGTTAAGAAATTATAAAAGGACATTGAAATACTGGGCTCGTTAATTTCTAAATGAAACATTCCCTTTGTCGGATGCTTATACATTAAAAATACATTTACTTTATTAATTGCAGATATTATAAATTTTTCTGAAATATGTAATTTATGCGTGTTTACAATACTGGCTTTGTAAGATTTATTAAGGATTCGGTCATGTAATATCTTTAACAGGGTCAGGCAGTCTTCTTTGTCGATAGGCTTGTAAAATTCATCAGGTATTTCCGTAATACGTCCGGTATTCCAAAAAGAATCCAGACCCTCGGCTGTAAAGAAGGAAGTATATACGTAACCGGTCTGAAACTTTTCCCGATACAAATCATTTCTGTTTACCATTACGCTCAATAATTCATTTTTCATAGGAAAGTCTATTAAATATTTATTTAATAATTCATTCGTTAAGAAATACTCCAGGCGAGGCTGTGAGAACAGGGAAGAAGTAAAGGGCAGGCCATCCTTCTTATCATTTGGTCCTAATTCGTATATGGAGTACTGCATATAAAAATCCATAGGGTCAATTATTTTTTTAGCCAGTGCGGAGCTTTTTCTTAAAACATTATGGAAAAGTTCGCTGTACACATCATAGAAATCCTCATCAATATAAAGAGCTGCATTTTGATAATCCGAAGATAATCCTATGACTATATCTGAGGTCAGTATCAAGTAAGGAAAAAGGGCAGTGGCATTAAATTTTGAGTCTATATTGTCATAGTACACAAAGGATTCATAATGGGGACAGGATAACAATAAGGGTAAAACGGACTGAAACGCCGTAATATTATATAAATTCTCACTATCTTCTTTTAAATCTTTCTGAAGGCAAAAGATATGTTCGATTTGTAAACGGTTGCCTCCATTTCCCAGTGTCAGCAGTAAATCATTAAGAAATTTATAGTCGGGCTGTATTATCAGCTTAACAAAACCATGTGATTTTGAAGATTCCTCTTCCAGGACGGCCTTCAGCACAGTGTTGATATGTAATGTCCCGGTCAGCATTGTAGCGGCGGGATAATGGGTAAAATCATGTTTGTAGTATGTCGGGATATAGGGTGGTGTTGTATCAAAACCTACCAGGTTTTCCAGAAGGTCTTTTATAAGCATATTTCGCTTATAGAGATTATCCCCCATTTTTTCAATATTGTATAAATGCCTTATTTCATCTGCCTGAGATGGTGTCAGCGCCAGAGCTCTCATGATATTTTCCAATACCGCTTTATCAGAAGGAATACGTTTTCCGGTAAGTATGTGATGGATAAAACTTCTGTCTACCCCACTATTCTTGGATAAGGACTGTATAGATAGGTTTGACATGCTGACATAGTTTTTTAAGGCTTTACTGAATTGGCTCATAAGTAGTATCCTTTCGTTAACATAACTTAATACTGAATTAAACATATCTTATCTCTTCCCAATATGCAATCTGCTCTTTCACTTTTGAAAGCAGAATAAATATGTTCAATTTAAGCTTTGAATTTGTTATTACCCAGAGATTCAGCAATGATGAAAGACAATAGTTACATGTGGTTCTGACTTGGGGAGTAACAGTAGTAAAACAGGCATATAGTCTAATCGTACTATTAATTAGAATTATAATGTATAGGTTTATAATGTCAAGAAAAAAGTGTCACATATTTTGTCACACA